>MNYE01000054.1 GCA_001873005.1 Dehalococcoidia bacterium CG2_30_46_9 | reverse complement strand
CAGTGGTTCATAGTTCATCGCCCGTAGCACCCTAGGTCTTGCCTCGTAAGGGATGGTGCCTATTCTTCTTCTGATTTTCCCCACCTTCCTCCTTAAAGAAAGTATCAGCTCTCGGGCTACGGAAGCCTTGCCGGTGAGTGCCCCTATGTCTTCTATACTCTCAAATACCTCCTCCACGGTTTTGGGATTTGCCACCCAAACGGTTTGTCCTTCCCTCTCTAATTCCTTTACCTGGGGCTCATGAATACCCCCGTATGCCAGAATGATGTCTGGCCGTAGAGCCTTTATCCTCTGAATTTGAGGCTCAAGAAAGCCACCTATCTTCTCCTTTAGTTTTGCTTGAGGAGGGTAATCACACAGCTCGGTTACTCCCACTATTTCCGTATCTAGTCCCAGAGAGAAAAGGATCTCAGTATTGGACGGAGCCAGAGAGATAATTCGCTGTGGCGCACTATTGTGCTTTTTATTGCTTCCTTCCATTTACACTTGGTTACGCTCCCTTCTTAATCCTACGGAATACCAATACTAAAGCTGCAATAAGCGCCACGATAACTACAATAGCTACTATACCACTAACGCCTAGACCGCCACTGGCGGATTGGCTACCCACTACGGTGAACTGCCCTTGCTGTCTTCCTAATGAGACGGCGTAAGTGCCCGGAGTCGCCTTAGTTATGCTGAACACCACATTCTGAGATGAGCCCGGGGAAATGCTTAACGTCCGGCTACTCTCTACTTGCTCGTTGATATAAAGGATAGCTTCATAACTTCCAGTTTTCTCACCTTGATTGACTATGTTAATAGAGATATCCACCTGCTGGTTAGGCTGAACTTGCTTCGGTGAGACACTAAGGGGAGACACTGCAAAGTAGGGGCGAGCATGCTCGCCCCCTACTATAGGTCTTTCTGATGCAGATAACACAAAGTTGGCGGTAACATTTTTATCAGTGTCCATGCTTACAGTGTCAGGATTATTGCTCCCGGTGAGATCACCGCTCCAACTACCGAAAACATAGCCATTGTTAGGGATAGCAGTCAACTCAACTAAGGTGTCAGGATTATAATCGCCCCGGGTAACTTCCTCACTTGGCTCGTGTACCCTTATTCTCCATCCCGCAGGGCTAAGGGTGACACTCCCACCCTCGCTTGGTTGGCAAGTCACTGTTAAGGTATAAATCGGGGAGTCGGGCTTAGCCTCGCCTGTTGGGGAGAAGTAAGCGGTGACTGTTTTACCGCTATCCATGGTTACTGTGGTAGATGAAGAACTAAGGTCGGCAACATTACTGGACCAGCGGTTAAATCGCCAGCCTGAGTCTGCCGTGGCACTGATGCTTACTACGTCTCTGGCATCATAAACATGGTTACCCACTGAAGGAGTAGTTGAGCCGTTTCCATGCACTGCCATAGTCAGAATGTAGGTTATTGGACCGGGTGCACCCGCAGTCACAGTTATGTCATCATCCTCAATGGGATATTCATTCTTATTCTCATCCTTAACTATGCCCTGGAAGGTATAAGTAGTGGTAGTGTCAACCGCTGGTGCCTTAACCCTGTAGGTAAAGCTTGCCGAATCCCCGAGGAAAGTGAATTTAACTGTGTTGCCTACTTGCTTAACCCCAATATCGTCCGGGGTGCAACTGATATAAGTAAAACCATCAGGCAGAGTTTCTACCACCTGACCGGCGAAGCCGCAGCCTGATGTTTGAATGGTAACATCGAAAGTGTCTCCTGAGACTACCGATGTTGGAAGCGTTCTGACGGCTGTTGTTGGAGACGCTAGGGCTGGCAGGGCTATTACTGCTGCTAATATGACTGCCGCTACGATGGAAAGAAACCTTCTGTCCACCTTGTTTCTTATCTTTCCACTCCTTTTATTCAAAGTACACCATCACGACCTACAGCCTCAGCGCTAATCATCGGTTTATGCTGGTGTCATGGCACTGGGGCACTGTTGAAATTAGCTGTTTCAGGGTTTTGTCGCCGCTCTCTGGAGGGAAGTATTTGAGAGTGGCGTGGTAAGTTGGGTCCCGTCCCTTTTCAATCATTGTGCTACTTACTGCCTCTTTTATGGTAACGCCTTCCGTACATAGCCTCCTCACCAGATAAGCACTGGCTGCATCAACATAATTCGCGTCAACTGAACGGTCCCAAGCCAAGTAAACTGAAGCACCTTTATTTATGAAGGCCTGAGCCATATCGTCAAAATAGAGGCAGGAGCAGCCTGCTATGATTACCACCGTATCCTCAAATTGCCTCTTCATACTTTCCATGACAAATTTTGAATCTATGCCAAAGAAGAATGCTTTATCCTCCCCTACCCTAACCATTGGCAGTTTATGGTTCAGTTGCTCAGCAAGGTACTTTTTGGAGCTATAAGGTTCGTTGGTGAAGATAGCCGTCTTTAACCTTTTTTGCCCCTCAGCCTCAATCAAGCCAGAATGAGCTCGGAAGATAATGAGCTTGTAGCCATATTTAGGTAACTTCCTATAAAGGTCAACTGTGACCTCACTACCTCGATAAACATCGACAGTAAAGCCATAAACCTCAAGGTCTTGGGTCACCTGAGTTATAAGCTCATCGTTGGGCTGGGAGCTGTGGAGTTGATCAATAATGGTTGCCTTAGGTGATCCCGTATAGCTATTTGAGCTAAAAAGCTGGGAGCAAGCCAGGCAGACAGCCAGACCAGTAATAATTAAGAGAATAGCCAACCACGGGAACCACGGCAAGCTCCTTATTAAGGGGCAGCCTTGGGCTGGCGCGCCAACTTTTGCTTGTCTCAAAGCATGCCTCTATGCCTTACGACGTCTTAACACAAACCAAGTTATACTACCCATTAAGACTACCCCCAAGGCAATCCAAGGAATAAGTAAGCCTAGCATGCTCGGAAAGTAACCCTTCCCACCTATCGGAGGTGCAGTCGCCGGGGTTTCGACAGTCACTGTTATCTTATCATCCTCAATGGGATATGAAATTCTGTCCTCATCTAAGACTCTGCCCTGAAAGGTATAGGTAGTAGTATCGGCAACTCTTGGTGCCTTAACCTTGTAGGTAAAGGTAAAGCTTGTCGAATCGAGGAAGGTGAATTTAATTGTGTTGCCTACTTGCTCAACCTGGTCTGCCGGCAGTGAGCTGCTCACATAAGTAAATCCGCTGGGCAATGTTTCTATCACCTGCCCCCAAATGCCACAGCCTGAAGCCTTGATGG
>MNYE01000055.1 GCA_001873005.1 Dehalococcoidia bacterium CG2_30_46_9 | reverse complement strand
TAAAGGGCTACCAACAGCTTTTGAGCGAGCAACACCGTTCTCATTGTTATTGATTGAATATTCAGGAGGCACTAAGTAAGAACGGCACAGGAAAGCAAGTAAGCGACTAATTGACTATCAATCAAGACTGATAGGAGGTGCATATGGGACTTTTCAGCAGGAAGCCGAAGGTAGTCAAGGAGATTCATGACGGAGCCTGGGGGCACCTGGTGTCTACGCACAAGATTGATGTGGATACGCTTTCTAAGGAGATGAGGTGTGTGGAACGTGAGGGGACAGTAAATGGTGTGGGGAAAGTGACCTTTCTGCGCGTCTTTAGACCAAAGGAAGCTGAGCAGAAAGGGGTAGTAGTCATGGGCTGGGAGACATTTGACCAACATCCTGAGCTGATACTTTTCGAGGGATACCTTACGGGGTCGAATAAGGCATACCTGGAGCGGAAAAGACCATAAAAGTTGAGTCATGCCCATCATTTTGGGCTGCGAATCTTGCGGAAAGGAGGAAGCAGTGCAGAGACCAACCGAAGACAAAAGTGAGACTCCCGTTACGGAGGAGAAAAAGAAAAAACAAAAAGGGCGAGATCGCTTTGTGAACTTCTTGATGATGGGGGGTTTCCTCGTGATCCTATTTGCTATTGTTGGAATCGTAATCGCTATTTCGATTTTGACTCGTGATTGTTAGCCAACATAGGAGATACCGAGCCCCTCAATTCCGCTGATGTGGAAAAGCAAAGGCGGCAAATCGTTACTGTGGAGCAAGAATATGACCAAAAAGTCACGAAAAGGCAGAGCAAGACATAAGGCACGGCGTAATCCCCAACCAGTAACCGCAAAGGTAGCTGATCGGCGTCAGCAGTCATTCCCAACGCTATCCAAGCAAGCTCCCGCCGCTAAGTCCCTGGTAACAAGAGCCGCACTGGCCGACCGTTATCGGTACGTGCTTTGGGACCTAAAGCGAAGCCTTACCATTGGCGGAGCTTTGATACTAGTGCTTATCGTCCTGAGCTTTTTTCTCCGGTAGATTTTGTTTCAACGATTGAGCGTGCGCATTTATGCAGAGAAATGGGAGGTTTCAAGATAGTGTTTGAACAGCTATCTGGAGGACTAACTTCAAGACAAATATTGGTCTCGCTACTGGTCTTTGGCGCTTTCATTGGCTTGGCCTGGCTATTTCGCTTTTTCTTAGTCAGACTTGCCGGGAGACTGGCACAAAAGACCAAAACGAAGTTGGACGACGCCATTATATCGGCACTCGAAAAACCTGTCGTTGTCATCATCACCCTTGGGGGTTTGTATCTATCGGTTCTCCTTGTTCCTCTAGAAGTCGTACTGCGTTCCTACCTTTCCAAAGGGTTGTACATTGCCCTGAGCTTGCTCGGTATTTATGCTGTGGCAGCCTTGGTGTATGCTCTAGCCGGATGGTACAGGCGAGAAGCGATAGCTGCTAGAGAAACGGGCCTAAGTAGACCTCTCCTTCGCCTGTTCCAGATAGCCACCATTCTCATTGCTGCATTACTGGGAGTGCTGGTAACGCTGGCTAACCTGGGCATTGAAACAGCACCAGTGACTGGCTGGATGGCCGAACATGGTTGGCGCATCGCTTTGATAGTTGTTCTTTCTATGGCGGCTATTGTGGCCGTAAGTCGATTCATTCCCAGATTAATTGCTGTAACTTTGGCTCGCCGTGCTGGCGAATCCGAGGAGGAGGTCAGAAAGAGGGCTGATACATTGTCGAGGGTCCTTGCTGGTGCGGGGCAGGTGGTCGTGCTTCTTATCGCGGTCTTTATGGTGCTCTCTGAACTGGAGATACCCATTGCGCCTATCCTGGCCGGTGCTGGCATAGCTGGCATTGCTATCGGTTTCGGTGCTCAAAGTCTGATAAAAGATCTGATTGCCGGGCTGTTCATTATCCTGGAGAACCAGTACCGTGTGGGCGATGTAGTCAGAATTAGTGACGTATCTGGACTCGTCGAAGACATAAACTTGAGGAGGACTATACTGCGAGACCTTGATGGTATAGTCCATGTTGTTCCAAACGGAGAGATTCGGGTAGCCAGCAACTTCACCAAAGAGTGGTCAAGGGTTAACCTCAATGTGAGGGTGGCTTATGGCGAAGACCTGGACCATGTCATTTCGGTAATAAACCGGGTGGGCAAGGAGCTGGCCGATGACCCTGTGTGGGCCCCGGCAATTTTGACACCCCCTCAGGCTCTTCGAGTAGACAACTTAGGGGATTCGGGCATTGAGATCAAGATACTAGGGAATACCAAGCCTATCCGTCAGTGGGATGTCATGGGAGAACTCCGCCGGAGGCTGAAGAAAGCCTTTGATGAAGAAGGCATAGAAATTCCCTGGCCCCACACGAAGGTCTATTTTGGCAATTTGCCACCTTACCTTGGTGGTGACCAAGGTTCGGCTAGGAAAGGGCACAAGAAAGCGGCCCATTAATGAAAGAACCCGGCAGTGGCCAGACATAGTTCTGGTTTTTGATTCATGCCGCTTTGTGCTAACATATTCTAGGCTATGTAGCACAAACGGGGGTATTCCAGGGATGGTCAGAAAATACGAAAGTACCGCGGTACGGCAGAGGCAGATAATAGATGCTGCCAGGAAGCTGATAATCAAGTATGGCAGCGAGCATGTAACCGTCAAGAGAATTGCCAAAGTGGTGGGCATCTCTGAAACGGCTGTATACCGTCATTTTAAAAACAAGAGGGATATACTATCTTTGCTGGTGGACCACATTGAGGACAGTCTAGTGGGGGATATCACAAGAGCCACTGCCGAGGGCCATGCTCCTTCCCTGGAGATTTTAAACAGCGTGCTTACAAGTCATTTGTCGGCTATCGAACAAAGGCGAGGCATCTCCTTCCAGGTTATTGCTGAGATTATTAGCTTGGGTGATAAGAAACTTAATAGAAAGATAACTGAGACCATTAATAAATACATAAGTCGCCTCCAGGACCTTCTCACTGTAGGGATTAAGACTGGAGAAGTGAGAGAGGATATTGACCCAGAGGCAGCAGCGATAGTTCTTTTTGGTATAATACAGGGACTGGTCAATATTTGGGCTCTAAGCAACTATAGCTTCGACCCTCAGGAAAAGTATGTGCCACTATGGCATATCTTTTGCGAAGCTGTTGTCAAGCGCTAAGTCCAGACTCTGACCGAATTTTGCAAAAGTTGGAAGAAAGGAGGCCCTCCCGCCCCTTGCCAAATAAGGTGGGAAGAGGGGAGGGCCTCCCAGAGATGCTGAAACAAGTTCAGCATGACAATATAATTGGCAAGGGGCGTGAGGTGCTTTATGTTGACGCGAGAAGGTCTTAATGACCTGGTAAAAGAAAAACTGTCGGGCTATCT
>MNYE01000107.1:2125-18264 GCA_001873005.1 Dehalococcoidia bacterium CG2_30_46_9 | reverse complement strand
ATATAAGGTGCAACAGCATAACCGGTGCCAGCTATGTGGCCGGCCACGTGCCTATATGCGTAAGTTTGGCCTGTGCCGTATTTGTTTCCGGAAACTTGCTGTAACTGGTATAATCCCGGGGATAAGAAAATCAAGTTGGTGATGTCGTTGCGAACGGAGTGAAGCAACCTATGGTTAACGATCCTATCGCTGATATGTTGACTCGGATACGAAATGCCATAATGGCGAAGCACGATGACGTGCTTGTGCCTTTCTCCAGGATGAAACTCTCCACTGCCAGGATACTTAAACGAGAAGATTTTATAAACGATTACGAGAAGGTGGAAGATAAGCCACAGTCAATGATAAGGATTCGCCTTAAATATATAGACGGGCAATCAGCAATATTGGGACTGGAAAGAGTGAGTAAACCGGGCTTAAGGGTCTACGTGGAACGCCATGAAATCCCACGTGTCTATGGAGGGCTGGGAATTGCTATCTTATCCACCTCCAAAGGTATTATGACTGGTCAAGAAGCGTGGCACAATCACACTGGTGGTGAATTTTTATGTCGTGTGTGGTAAATTAATACAGGAGTAGTAAGTTATGTCTCATATTGGTCGTCTTCCTATCCCGTTACCTCAAGGGGTCGAGGTAGAGATTAAAGCAAATGAAGTGACAGTAAAGGGAAGCAGGGGAAAACTAACCCGCTGTTTTCACAGCGATATTTCCATTGCTTTGCAGGATAGAAAATTGATTGTCACCCGACCTAGTGATAATAGGATTCACCGTGCTTTGCACGGGCTTACCCGGAGTCTCTTAGCCAACATGGTTGAAGGAGTGAGCAAAGGTTTTGAGAAGATTTTGGAGATAAATGGTGTAGGCTATCGGGCACAAAAAGTCGGCGATAAATTATTGTTTCAGGTGGGGTTGGCTAATGCGATAGAATTCTCACCAATCCCAGGCGTAGATGTAAGCGTTGAAGGTACAAATCGTGTCCACGTCACTGGTATTGATAAGGAAGCTGTTGGCCAGGTAGCTGCTAGGATTCGAGCTATAAAACCTGCTGACCCTTATAAGGGGAAGGGAATCAAATACGTTGGCGAGAGACTCCGTCTTAAGCCAGGTAAGTCAGCTAAGGCACTGGCAAAGAAATAGGTTGTGGCAAAAATGGCTAAGGTAAACCCAAGGTTAATGCGAAAGATACGTCATAAACGAGTGAGAAAAAAGGTAATGGGTATACCATTACGACCTCGATTGAATATTTTTCGAAGTTTGAATCATATTTATGCGCAAATAATCGATGATTCTCAAGGACATTCCTTAGTCGCTATGAGCACCCTTGACCCCACAGTGAGAAATAGGATTGACGGAATGTCGAAAACAGAGAAAGCTAAAGCAGTAGGGACTTTGCTTGCTGAGAAGGCGCTAAATAGGGGAATAAAACAGGTCGTTTTTGACCGTGGTGGATACAAGTATCATGGTAGGATCAAGGCTTTGGCTGAAGCTGCCCGGCAAGCTGGATTGGAATTAT
The DNA here is from genome assembly GCA_001873005.1 of Dehalococcoidia bacterium CG2_30_46_9. Lineage (GTDB taxonomy): Bacteria > Chloroflexota > Dehalococcoidia > GIF9 > AB-539-J10 > CG2-30-46-9. The sequence continues at coordinate 16,751 of MNYE01000107.1, read as the reverse complement.
GAAAGCGGTTACAAAGATAAGAGAGGAAAAGATTAGGATTGACAGTTCTGAGCTTGAACTGAAAGAGAAATTAGTAAGCCTTGACAGAGTAAGTAAAGTAGTCAAAGGTGGCAGACATCTTCGCTTTCGAGCCTTAGTTGTAGTTGGTGATGGCAAAGGACATGTCGGGTTTGGTTTGGCTAAAGCCGGTGGAGTTCCCGACGCCACACAGAAGGCAAGTGCCATGGCAAAAAAAAACCTAATTGAAGCGCCTGTCACAAATAGCACCATCCCTCACGAGATCTTAGCCAAGTACGGAGCTTCTAAAGTTTTGCTCAAGCCAGCACTGCCAGGCACCGGTCTCATTTGTAGCAATACCGTTCGTGCCGTACTGGAATTGGTTGGTATAAGAGATATTCTCAGTAAATCGCTGGGTAGTTCAAATCGAATCAATGTGATTAAAGCGACGATGGTGGCTTTAACCAACTTGAAGAAACCCAAGGAAACAGTGACAGAAACTAAAGCTGTGGAAGATAAAGTAAATGAAACAGAATGAATTGAAGCCCCCTATAGGTGCCAAGCATAGAAGTAAGCGTGTGGGACGGGGGGATGGCAGTGGACATGGTAGCTACTCTGGAAAGGGCAGTAAAGGACAAAAGGCTCGTTCTGGTGGTGGTGTACGTCTCGGCTTTGAAGGTGGGCAGTTGCCTTTGATAAAAAGGTTACCTGAAAATAGAGGTTTCACTAATATATTTAGGGTGGAATGTAATATTGTTAATGCCAAAAATCTTAATGTTTTCCCGCCAGGAAGCGAAATAACCCCTAAAGAACTTTTCCAAGCCGGGTTAATTAAGTCCTTAGAACTGCCGACCAAAATTCTTGGTGATGGTGACATCCGTCATTCGCTCTCAGTCAAGGCTAACAAATTTTCCGCTACCGCAGAGAAGAAGATTATCGCTGCCGGGGGAAAGGTGGAAAAGATTTAATATGCAGCGCCGAGAAAAACAGCCGCGCCTGATTCAGGCAATGATGGATATATTCACCTTGCCAGATTTGAGGCGAAGGCTCCTTTTCACCCTTGGCATCCTTGTGGCTTTCCGCTTTATAGCTCATGTCCCTCTGCCTGGCGTAGACCTTAATACCTTGAACCAATTTTTCCAGCAAAATCTCCTCTTTGGCATGCTTAACCTCTTCAGCGGCGGTGCCATGCAGCGTTTCAGCGTGGCTGCCATGGGAGTCTACCCATATATTACCGCTTCAATAGTTATGCAATTGCTCGTCCCGGTTATCCCTAGCCTTCAGGCTTTGTCCCAGCAAGGAGAAGCTGGACAGCACAAGGTCAATCGTATCACTCATTTGTTGACTATACCCTTAGCTGCTCTCCAGGCTTATGGCATGCTGACTCTGCTACGTAGCCAGAGCCCGCCTATTATTAGTCACCTTGAACCGTTGACTACTGCTTGCATAGTAATGTCAATGACTGCGGGCACAGTATTTCTTGTCTGGCTAGGCGAACTTATTACTGAGCGTGGAGTAGGGAACGGAATATCAATAATAATCTTTGGTGGTATTGTAGCTGGGTTGCCGCAGATGGTCGGTCAAGGCTTTATTGCCAAGGAGGATCCTTTAGGTTTGATTACCTTCATTATAATTGGTTTAGCAACTTTAGTATTAATAGTAGTATTCATAGAAGCCCACCGCCGCATCCCGGTGCAATATGCGCGCAGTACCTTTCGTAGTGGTCGCATGTATCGCCAATCAGGTTCAACCTATATTCCTCTGCGAGTGAACACCGCAGGAATGATACCTCTTATTTTTGCCATAGCTTTAATGCAACTTCCAGCGACGATTGCTACCTGGTTCATGAACCCAGCAAAGCCGAATTTTTGGAATACCATTTATAATGTTTTTAATGGTAATAATAGCCTTCCGCTTGGCTTAGCTTACTGGTTACCCTATTTCTTATTAGTAATTGCTTTTACCTTCTTCTATACCATGATTATATTTCAGCAGATGAATTTGCCGCAAACATTGCAACAACAAGGTGGCTTTATCCCCGGAGTTCGCCCCGGGAAGACGACCGCTGACTATCTGAATAAAACCATAAAGAACCTTACCTGGGGTGGTGCCCTCTTTCTTGGTATTGTGGCAATCATTCCTTTTATTGGTCGAGAAATTACCGGTGTCCAAGCCTTGACCCTTTCCAGTACTGCTCTGCTCATAGCTGTGGGCGTTGCGCTGGATACTATGAAGCAATTGGAAGCTCAGTTAACCATGCGCCGCTACGAGGGCTTCCTAAAATAAAGTCAAAGATAAAAATGCAAAAATAAAAATGACAAACGCAAAAGATAAAAATTTAATTTTTCGATGTTTAATTTGTAACTACTCACCCATATTGTCATGCTGAATTTATTTCAGCATCCCCAAAGTTCGCTGAGATTCCGAAACAAGTTCGGAATGACATTGAGGCTGTGTAGTTACTTTAATTTTTGATTTTCTTTTGATGTATATTGTTATGCTAGGTGCTCCGGGAGCGGGAAAAGGAACCCAGGCAGATATATTAGCCCGGGAAGCGGGCTTGCCACATATAGCTTCCGGCGACTTATTTCGTCAAGCCTTAGAAAAAAGGACTGAATTAGGTCTTTTAGCCAAAACATACATGGAGCGGGGAGAGTTGGTCCCCAATGAAATAACGATAAAGTTGATTCTGGAGAGGAGCAATAGCCCTGATTGTGCCTCTGGCTGCCTCTTTGATGGTTTTCCTCGCACCTTAGAGCAAGCCAAAGCTCTGGATAGCGCTCTTGCTGCTCAAGGCAAAAGTATAGATAAGGCAATATATATTAAGGTTCCCAGTGAAGAGCTGGTAAAAAGACTTAGTGGGCGTTGGCTTTGCCGGGTTTGTCAGGCGCCTTACCATATTGTAACGTTACCGCCTAGGGTACCGGGAAAATGCGATAAATGCGGCGGCGAACTGTACCAGCGTCCTGATGATAAGAAAGGGACAGTAAGAGAGCGATTAAAAGTCTTCTTTAGCCAGACTATCCCTTTGATTGAATATTACAGAAGGCAGAATAAACTAGTGGAAGTGGATGGCAACTTGGGTATAGAGGAAGTAGCTAAGGAGATAGCTGTATCACTCAACATCGTTGCTAGCTCAATATCCCTTTCCCGGAAGAGGGAGAATTAAGGTGAAGGTAACGAGCAATCGCAGCATGATTATTATAAAATCACCTCAAGAAATAGAGATTATGCGTCAATGTGGCAAGATTCTTTCCGATATTATAGAAAGGTTAAGGAAGGAAATAAGAGCAGGAATCAAAACTCGTGAGCTAGACGATATTGTTGTCTTTGAAGCGAAAATGAGAGAGGCTGAGCCATCTTTCAAGAATTACGAAGGCTTTCCGGCTAATTTATGTGTTTCTGTGAATGACGAGATTGTCCATGGCTTTCCTGGGGAAAGAGTTTTACGCGAAGGAGATATCGTCTCCTTAGATGTCGGGGTAAAATTTAAGGGCTTTCATACTGATGCAGCTATAACTGTGGGCGTAGGAGCAATAAGTGAACAAAATAAAGAGCTTATAGCAGTCACTGAAGAAGCTCTAATGGCAGGTATTGCCCAAGCCAGGTGCGGGGCATATATTGGTGATATCTCATCCGCTATTCAGCATTATGTCGAATCAAAAGGATTTTCTGTAGTCAGAGAGTACACGGGACACGGGGTAGGCAGGGATTTGCACGAGGAGCCGAAGATACCTAATTTTGCCTTTGGTAAGGGTCCGCTGCTACGCAAAGGAATGACTCTAGCTATTGAGCCCATGGTTAACATGGGGAGTTGGCGTACCAAATTAGCACCCAATCAATGGACGGTTCTTACCGAGGATGGAAGTTTTTCCGCTCATTTTGAGCATACCATCGTTATCACTGATGATGAGGCTGAAATACTCGCTTAGCATTAAATAATAGAGCATGGCTAAGAAGGAACGAATAGAGGTCGAAGGCAAAGTGGTTACCTGCTTACCTAATACTATGTTCCGTGTTGAATTGCCTAATGGTCATATTGTGCTGGCTCATATTTCCGGCAGGATGAGAAAACACTTTATCAAAATTTTACCCGGTGATAGAGTCTTAGTCGAGCTTTCTCCTTACGATTTGAGCCGTGGTAGGGTTACCTATCGGTTGCACTAAAATTATTTTTGACAAATTAAGCTAAGAAGTTTATTATATTTTGTTTTTATTGAGAGAGTTGGGTGACAAGGAGAGATGAAAGTAGCTTCTTCGGTCAAGAGACGATGTAAGAAATGCCAGATTATAAGGCGGAAAGGCGTCGTCAGGGTTATTTGCGAGAACCCCAAACATAAACAAAGACAGGGGTGAATAATGCCACGCATTGCTGGTGTAGATCTTTCTAAAGAGAAGCCAATTGGGGTAGCGTTGCAATATATCTATGGTATTGGTCATACTTCAAGTAAGAAAATTTTGGCTGTTGCCCAAATTGAGTCTGGAATTAAAGCCAAGGATCTTAATGAAGAACAAGTTATCCGTATTCAGAACATCATTAGCGAACAGTATAAAGTAGAAGGTGATCTTAGGAGGGAGGTTCAGTCTAATATAAAGCGGCTTATAGAAATTGGCAGCACGCGTGGTATAAGGCACCGCATGAATTTACCGGTTCACGGACAAAGGACACGCACCAATGCTCGTACCAAGAGAGGCGCTAAGAAAACAGTGGCTGGTAGGGGTCGAAGGCGTGGCGTAGCTAAGAAATAAGATGTTGCCAGTGCCCCAGTTAGTGATAGATTTAGAGCAAGGAGTTAAATATGCCCAAGCAGAAGCAAACTAGAGGAACCAAAAAGGGACATAAGGGGATTTCCCATGGTAGAGTTTATATTCAATCTACCTTTAATAATACTATTGTTACTATAACTGACCTTCAAGGCAATGTTATCACTTGGGGGAGTTCCGGCACCGCGGGATTCAAAGGTTCGCGGAAAGGCACTCCATACGCTGCTCAGCTAGCCGCCCAAGGGGCAGCAAGAGAGGCACTGGGCAACGGCTTGCGCCAAGTTGAAGTTTATGTCAAGGGACCAGGGAGTGGACGTGAGGCAGCTATCCGCACTTTGCAGGCTTCCGGGCTTATTGTTACCGCCATTAGAGATGTAACTCCTATTCCACATGACGGTTGCCGTCCCCCGGGAAGGAGGAGGGTGTAATAATGGCGCGTTATACCGGCCCCGTTTGTCGTAAATGCCGCTTTCTCGGCGAAAAGCTGATGCTCAAAGGTGAGAAGTGCTCCACTCCTAAATGCTCTCTGGAAAGAAAAAATAGGCCTCCAGGAGAACATTCTAAGGCTCGTCGCTACAGGATTTCTGAACACGGGATTCAGCTGAAGGAAAAGCAGAAAGTGCGTTTTAGCTATGGTGTTCTGGAGCGGCAGTTTCGTAAGTTTTTTGCCGAGGCAGCAAGAACTCCGGGTGCTACTGGGGATACTCTTCTCATTTTGCTAGAGAGACGATTGGATAATGTCGTCTACCGCTTGGGTTTTGCTGACTCGCGCGCTCAGGCGAGACAAATAGTCCGGCATGGACATATCCTGGTTAATGACCATAAAGTAGACATCCCTTCATACTTAGTGAAGTCGGGAGATATTGTCAAATGGCGAGAATCTAGCACGAAAACCGAGTATTATAAGAGAGTTGCTGAGGAGATTAAGCAAAGGATTGTCTCTAAGTGGTTAAGCTTAGATAAGGAAAAGATGACAGGTATTGTTTCTACTTTACCCGGTAAGGATGATATTGATGCCAAGTTTAATATGCAAGCTATTGTTGAATACTATTCCAAAGGATAAATAGGACATGCTTGAATTACCTATACCCAAAGTAACTACAGTTGAAGTTGCTGGTAGTTATGGTCGTTTTCTTGCCGAGCCTCTGGAGCCGGGCTTTGGCGTCACCCTGGGCAATGCTTTGCGTCGTATGCTTCTTCGTTCTCTGCCTGGCGCTGCGGTAACATGGGTGAGAATTGAGGGAATTCAGCATGAATTCTCTCCTATTCCTTGTGTTAAAGAGGATGTTATAGAATTCTTGCTCAATGTTAAGGAACTAAGGACATGTCCTCTTTCTCATGAAGCAGGGAAACTATTCTTGGAAGTGGCAGGAGAAGGCAAGGTTTCCGCTGCTGATATTAAACCCTCGGTGGATTTCAAGATCGCGAACCCCGAGCTTTACTTAGCTACTCTGGATTCTTCTGGGGCCAAGCTTTGTGTCGAATTCAATGTGGAATTGGGGAGAGGTTATGTGACGGTTAAATCCTCTGATGGCTTACCTGCGGGAGCACTACCGGTAGATGCCATTTTCAGCCCGGTGCGAAAAGTCAATTTCTCCGTAGAACGCATCAGGCCTGGTGAGGAGAGAAGCCCAGAGAAACTCAGCTTGGAAGTTTGGACTGATGGTACCATTTCACCTGAGGATGCGGTTAGTCAAGCCACTGCCATCCTGATTAATCAGTTTTCCCCCTTCCGAGACCTGGCAGTTTATGCGGCGTATTTGCCCAAAGAGCCAGGTGTTTCAGTGGAGCAATATAATACTCCTTTGGAAGAATTGAATTTATCAGTGCGGTCTTTTAATAGTTTAAAAAGAGCTGGTATTTTCACATTGGGACAGTTACTAGAGCGAGGTAAACAAGGCTTGCCTCAATTGCCCGGACTTGGAGCTAAATCAAGACAGGAAGTGGAGACTTTAATTGCCAGGTTAGCCCTGAATCCAGTTCAGGGTTCGGAGAAGAAAGAATGAGACATCGAGTAGGTGGCAGGAAATTAGGTCGGCGAACAGAGCATCGTTGGTTACTATATCGCAATTTGGTTACCTCTTTGCTCGCGTGCGAGAAAATTATTACTACTGAAGCCAAGGCTAAGGAGGCCCGCGGCTTGGCAGAGAAGATAATCACCCTGGGAAAAGACGGTAGCCTTGCTTCAAGACGGCGGGTTTTAGCTTTCCTTACTGACAAAAAGGTGGTAGACAAGGTGTTCCATGAAATTGCTCCGGAATATGCTGACCGGGCTGGTGGTTACACAAGGTTAGTGAAATTGGGCCCCCGCCCTGGTGATAATGCCCCTATGGTTAAAATTGAATTGGTTAAGTAGTGAATTCTAGTAAGTATATTTTGCTTATGGAGTATGATGGCACACATTATCATGGTTTCCAATGGCAAGCTGATTTGCCTACTATTCAGAATGAACTGGAGCAAGCTATGAAGAAATTTTGTGGCGGAAGCAGTCGTGTCACGGCAGCTAGTAGAACTGATGCTGGTGTGCATGCAAAAGGGCAGGTAGTAAGTTTCTGGGCTAAACCAAGTTTATCTCTTACAACGCTGGTCAAGGCATTAAACTATTATTTACCTCAGGATATCGCCGTCAAAGCTGCCGGTATAGCTGATGGCGATTTCAATGTTCGGCGTGATGCTCTAAGTCGTGAGTATCATTATTATATCCTTAATCGGAATACACGCTCACCCTTCGGTCAGAGATTTGCTTTATTTGTACCTGGAATGTTAAACATAGAGGCAATGAATGAGGCATGTCAACTCATCCAAGGTAAACATGATTTCATGTCTTTTACCAGTTCTTTAGCCCTGAATCCCCTGAAACAAGTTCAGGGTCAGGGCAAAAGTACAGTGCGTTATGTTTATGAAGCAAAGGTTGAGAGAAGAGGAAATTTTACTATTTTCCGCATGGTAGCCAATTCTTTCTTGCCTCACCAGGTGCGCCGCACTGTGGGGCTTTTACTAAGGTCTGGTCTCGGGAAGATTAGCACCAGGAATTTCCAAGATATTGTGGAGGCAAAGAATTTAGCCCTGAATCAAGTTCAGGGCAATCCTGTAGCTCCTCCCTGTGGCTTGTACCTTATGAAGGTAAATTATCCTGAGCAAAGCGAAGGATCTCGGCTGTGGGGTACCATTGCGAGCGAAGCGCGGCAATCACTAGCATGAAAACTTATAGCACTAAAGCTAAGGATATAAAAAGGGAATGGCATGTGGTTGATGCAACAGGTAAAACTTTGGGAAGACTAGCTTCGCAGGTAGCCAACTTGCTTATGGGCAAGCACAAGCCAATCTATTCTCCTCACCTCGATACCGGTGACTATGTGGTGGTAATTAACGTGGCTAAAATAAAGGTAACTGGGAAAAAAGCAGAGCAGAAAATCTATTATCGCCATTCGGGCTACCCTGGAGGGCTGAAAAGTCCTACCTTTAAAGAAATATTTAATAGCAAGCCTGAGTATATACTAGAGCATGCTATTAAAGGTATGCTGCCGCATAATAGCTTGGGCAGAGCTATGTTCAGGAAACTTAAGGTATATTCCGGTGGTGAACACCCACACCAAGCTCAAGTGAAGTTGGTGAAAGAAAAAAGGAGGCCCTCCCCTCTTCTCCCCTTATCTGGCGAGGGACGTGAGGTAATAATCAATGAGTGACGAGACATATATTTGGGCAACAGGAAAGCGTAAATGTGCTGTAGCTCAGGTTAGACTTTTTCCCGGCGATGGCGAAGTCACTATCAATGGCAAGCCCTACAAAGAAGTTTTCCCTCGGCTTGAACATCGCCACACAATCGAGAGTCCCTTTGTAGCTACTAATACCTCAGGCAAGTTTCATGCCACTATAAAGGTAGCAGGAGGTGGTATAAGTGGTCAAGCCGGTGCCATTCGCCATGGTATTACTCGAGCTTTAGCCAAGGAAAACGAGGCATTTAAGCCACTACTGCGAAAAGAAGGTCTGCTTACCCGAGATGCCAGGATCAAAGAGCGCAAGAAATATGGGCTAAAGAGAGCTCGTAAGGCACCACAATATACTAAGCGATAAATTGGAGTTAATCCTGCCCGATAGCATTTTCAATCAACTCAATGCGTTTTGCTTTGCCCTTCGTATCAATCTCTATAGCTACAACATCTATGCGCCATAAGGATGGCACCTTTTGGTGAGCATTTATGTAGGCGAGAGCGGAGGCAATGAGTTTTTTCTTCTTGCTTTGCGTTATTGATTCCTCCGGAGTGCCAAAATTTAAATTACTTTTAGTGCGAACCTCAATAAAAACAAGGTAATCCTTTTGCCGGGCAATAATATCAATTTCCCCCTCACGGCAGCGAAAACCTGTCTCTAGAATACGGTAGCCTTTTCTTTTTAGGAATTTTTGCGCTAGTTTTTCTCCTAGCGTACCAACTTCTTGACGGTTCATTTGATTTGAGCTTCAAGGGAGAGGAACATGGCTGGCAATGACATTCCTAACAGGGGCGAAAGAGAGACGATGGATTGGTGATGGTCCCAGTTGCTTCAAGCGGGAAATATGTTCTTCAGTGGCATAACCTTTATGCTTGGCTAAACTATAACCAGGATAGACCTTATCAAGCTCTTCCATAATATGGTCTCGAGTTACCTTGGCTATGATGGAGGCGCAAGCAATGGAGAGGCACAGCTTATCGCCTTTTATTATCCCCTTCTGAGGAATAGAAATCATTAAAGTTAATCCATCAATAAGGAGATATTGCGCTTGTTCAGGTAGTTTTTCTATTGCCTGCATCATAGCCAGTTTGGTTGCTTCGAGGATATTTACGGTATCAATTACCTCCTGGGAAACGATGCCAACTCCGACAGCAATAGCTTCTTGAGTAATCAAGTGGAAAAGACATTCACGCTTCTTAGGACTGAGCTCCTTACTATCTCTAACTAGTTCAAACCAAGGGGAATAATTTCTTGGCAGGATAACAGCGCCAGCAACTACCGGGCCAGCAAGGGCTCCTCTCCCCACCTCATCAACGCCAGCGATAAGCTCGTAACCTTGCGATTTGAGCTTATCCTCATGATCAAGATTTGGTGGCTGTGACCTCAATTTCCTTCCTCACCTTTATTATTGGCTTTGAACTTTCGATAATGCCACCACCTAATACCTCTTCACCCTTATAGAACACGATAGCTTGTCCCGGGGTAACTGCCCACTGTGGTTGGGAAAACAGGACAACGACAGAATCACCCTTCGTCAACAATGTAGCTGCAGCTTCTCTCGATTTATACCGTATTTTAGCATTAACGCTAGTGGGGGGTGGTAGGAGGCCCTCGTCCACGCCGCCCCTTATTTGGCAAGGGACGGATGGTGCCATACCACATACCCAGCTCAGGTTTTTGACAATAGCCTCCTGACTGTAAAGCTCACTCTCCTCGCCAAGAATAATTTTGTCATTATCAGGCTCAATCCTTAAAACATAGAGAGGCTTACCAAAGGCCAATCCTAAACCATGCCTTTGCCCAATAGTGTAGAAAGCTATGCCTTGATGGTGTCCCAATAACTTCCCTTGAACATCTACGATATCTCCAGGTCTCTGGGAAAGACGTTCCCTAAGGAAAGCACGGTAATTCTTTTCCGAGATAAAGCAAATATCCTGGCTGGATTTGCTGGCTACCGGCAAATCCTCTTGTTTAGCTATCTTCTGGACTTCGTCTTTGCTATAGCTACCTAACGGAAAAAGAATATGGCTGAGTTTTTCTTGACTTAAAGTGCAAAGAAAATAGGATTGGTCCTTGCTGACATCTACCCCTTTAAGCAAGTGGTACTTGCCCTGAACTTGTTTCAGGGGTTGGAGATTATCCTTGGCAAAGTCTTCAGTTATTTCGCTGCCTCCTCGCTGTGCTCGGAGCTTCAGCTCAGGGCCATGACTTTGGCTAATCCGAGCATAGTGTCCAGTAGCAATGTAATCTATGCCCTGAGAAAGGACTTTATTAAGCAATGCACCGAATTTGATGTGTTGATTGCAGGCGATGCAAGGGTTGGGGGTCCAGCCGTGCTGGTATTCCTGGCAAAAATAATCAATTACATAGCGTCCAAACACCTTTCGCAAATCCATTATTTGAAAGGGAATGTCTAGAGTATGACATACCTGCTCAGCATGGTGTGCTTGAGCTTGAGAGCGCAGAGAGTCCGACAAGCGCATGTGTACTCCCCAGACTTCGTAGCCATCTCTTTGGAGTAGTAAAGCCGCCACAGAGGAATCCACTCCACCACTTAATGCTACAGCTACCTTCCCTTTACTCATAGGTGCTTATAAGTATATCGCACAGAGTAGCGTATAGCGAGATTGCTTTGTCGCTTACGCTCCTCGCAATGACGAGGGGAGAGGTAATAGCTGGCTTACCCTCTCCCAGATAATGTGACTGATTTTTGTCTTGGGTAACATAGCGTCTATTATTAGCCAGCGGCTAGGCTCAGGTGCTGCTATCCTAAGATAGCCCTCTCTTACTCGACAATGGAAAGACAAATCCTCCAGCTCGAAACGGTCCCTTGGACTTTGCTTTCGTGCCAATCCTTGCTCTGGAGGTATATCCAGAAGGATGGCAAGGTCTGGTTTAAGGTTTTGTGTTGCCAGATTATTAATCGCCGCTACAGCACTCAGGTTAAGTTCTCTACCATAGCCCTGATAAGCCAGGGTGGAATGGGCAAAACGGTCGCAGATGACTACTTTTCCTGCCTCTAAAGCGGGGCGAATTATTTCAGATACCAATTGGGCACGGGAAGCTACAAAAAGGAACAACTCAGCTTCAGGCGAAATAGAGTAACTTTGCTTTCTTTTAAGTAACTTCCTTATCTTATCGCCTAGAGCTGTATCTCCGGGTTCGTGTACCAGTATCACCGGAATGTTTTGGCATAAATTCTTCCACAAAATTTTTGCCTGGGTGCTTTTGCCACAGCCTTCACCTCCCTCAAATGCAATAAGTAGTCCCAACACTATTTAGATCCTTCCCCTTCACTTCGTTCAGGGCTTCGGCTCACTGGCTCAGGACTTACCTTGCTCTCATTCTCTTTCCCTGAACTTGTTTCAGGGTCAACACGGTGGCTGGCATTGGAATTAAGGTCATGATGCTGGCTTAGCAAATACTGCAAATAATGAATGTATGGTGATTCACCATTAGTGGGATAGATAGCATCCAAGCACCGCCTTATTTGAACAAGATTGTTGTTTTTCAGGGCGTAAATTGGTATGCCTGATGCCTCAGCATCTCTTATCTTCTGTGGCTTGCGGCAATAATGACTCCGTGTAGTGAGGAGAATATCAGCTTGTCTTAAATCAGTGGCAATTATAAGTTCTTTTTGCTTTTCCTTGGCAACCTGCTCCAAACGGGAACGGCTGGCACCAAAGAGATAGAATCGTAGTACTTTATCCGCCACTTGGTAGGGGCGAGCATGCTCGCCCCTACCTAAGACGGAATTTTCTCTACCATTCGTCTTTTTATGCACTTCTCCAGTCTCATCCAACCAGCGGACTTCGGCTAGTAGGGGTTGTTGATGCAAAATAGCATCCACAGCTTGCGTCACGTCAGGATGGACAGCTACTTTGTAGTAATCCAAGATTTCCACTACTACATCGAAGGTAGGAGGTGCTTTGCGCTCCAGAACAGATTTCTGTGTGTGGCGCCGTTTTGCCTCTTCATCGCCCAGAATAACCGTCTGGACACCACCTACGAGGTCGGACAAAGTAGGATTCATGATCAAGTTTTCTAGAGTATTTCCGTGGGCCGTACCTATCAATTGCACGCCGCGTTCCGCAATAGTTCTGGCTGCTTGTGCTTCTAGTTCAGTACCTATTTCATCAATAATGATGACCTCAGGCATATGATTTTCCACCGCTTCAATCATTACCGCGTGCTGCATGCTCGGATGGGTTACCTGCATTCTCCGAGCATGTCCAATAGCCGGATGAGGAATATCACCGTCACCAGCAATTTCGTTGGAGGTATCGATTACAATGACACGTTTTTTCAATTCATCAGCTAACACTCGGGCAACTTCCCGCAAAATAGTTGTCTTACCTATTCCTGGTCGTCCCAGTAACAAGACATTCTTGCCTGGTTCGATAAGGTCTTGAACCATCTTTACAGTGCCGAAGACGGCTCTGCCTACACGGCAAGTTAAACCAATTATACGTCCGTTTCTGTTGCGTATGGCGGAAATGCGATGAAGAGTGCGCTCAATGCCAGCGCGGTTATCTCCCGTAAACTCACCAAGACGGGACACTACATAATCAATATCAGATTGGTTTACCTCCTGGGAGTTAAGTACCAGTTCTCGATGAGGAAAACGTGCTTCGGGAAAACGTCCTAAATCTAGAACTACTTCAAGTAATTCATTATAATCAGGTTGGTGGTAAAGAGGCTCACGAATATGCGAGGGCAAAACATCAAGGAGAGCATCTAGGTCGTCAGTAATTACCTTTCGCATTCAAATGGTTAAACTCTATCCTGAATTAAGTTCAGGACAAATTCCTAATGTGTTTAGAGTTTAGGATTTCGTATTTCTTCCCTACCATCCTCTGGTAGCCAGCAATTCCTGCTGCGGTATGGTTTTAATATCCAAGCCTGGCATAGCTATCCCTAAACCTTTGGATACTTCAGCGATGATGGCTGGATCCTGATAATGGGTAGTAGCCTGGACAATAGCCTTTGCTCTGGCTGCTGGGTCACTTGACTTAAAAATACCAGAGCCGACAAACACGCCCTCAGCCCCCAGTTGCATCATCAAAGCAGCATCAGCCGGCGTAGCAATACCACCAGCAGCGAAATTTACCACTGGCAGTTTTCCTGCATTGTGTATCTCCATGACCAACTCTAGTGGTGCGCCAATGCTTTTTGCCTCAGCTACTAACTCTTCCTTGGGCAAAACCTGAAGCCTGCGAATTCCGTCCTGGACTGCCCGCATATGTCTTACGGCTTCAACGATATTTCCTGTGCCTGCCTCCCCTTTGGTTCGAATCATAGCCGCTCCCTCGGCAATACGACGTAATGCTTCACCTAAATCACGACAGCCACAGACAAAAGGAACTTTAAAATCATGCTTCCAGATATGGTGGCTTTCATCGGCAGGAGTAAGCACCTCAGACTCATCAATAAAATCAACGCCTAAAGCTTCTAATACCTGAGCTTCGACAAAATGTCCGATGCGGCATTTGGCCATTACCGGTATGCTTACTGCTTCCATCATAGCTAGAATTATGGTAGGGTCAGCCATCCGAGCTACCCCACCAGCAGCACGAATATCGGCGGGCACTCGCTCCAGAGCCATGACAGCACAGGCACCAGCTTCTTCAGCAATCTTCGCCTGTTCTGGGGTAGTCACATCCATAATTACCCCACCTTTGAGCATCTGGGCCAGCCCTATTTTAGTTTTCCAGGTAGCATTTTCCCGCATCTTCCTTTACCTCAAGTTTAAAAATCAGTAACTACACACCCTGAATCAAGTTCAGGGCTTATGTCACCCTGAGCGAAGCGAAGGGTCTCGGAGATTCTTCGCCTTCGGCTCAGAATGACAGCAGGGGAAGTAGTTGCAGAAATTATACAGCAAGTAAGGGTAAAAATCAAAATAAAGTGATTTAGGTGCCTTTTCTTACTTCCTCAATCTCCTTTTCCACTTCCTTAAGCTCTTCCTCAAGCTCCTTTTTATATTCTTCAAGCATATCGAGGTATTCCTTCTTGCTCGGGAAAGGTCTAAACCCGTGGAAGTAGAAACCAAAAGGAGGGAAACCAAAATAGAATCTCCATGACCTTCTATGCCACATTTTTATCGCCTCCTCTCCCTCGCGTCCCTTGCCAAATAAGGGGGGCTTGAGGGGAG
>MNYE01000107.1:0-2096 GCA_001873005.1 Dehalococcoidia bacterium CG2_30_46_9 | reverse complement strand
CTCCCCTCCCCGCCCTTTATCTGGCGAGGGGCGTGAGGGTCTCCTTCATAATTAGATTGGGCGTCGCCTTGCTAAGCCAGGGCGGCGTGGATATTTCTCCGGCGTCGGAGATATTTTATCAAAAATTATCAAATAACGCTCGTCCCCGAATTCTTCCAGTTCCACCCTTTTTACCTCGCCTAACTTGCCTCCCAAAGTGAGAGTAGCTTTGTCTGCCCTGTTTGTCTCGGCGCCGATTTCTCCTTTCTTCTGGGCAACAAATTTTCCATCAATTCGGCAAAAAGGCAAGGCTAATTCCAGCAGAACAGGAAGTAGTGCCACAGCACGGGAAACAGCGAGGGCAAATTGTTCCCGGTATAGCGGAGAGTGAGCTATCTCTTCTGCTCGTCCCTGTATTACCTCTACATTGTCCAATCCTAGTTTAGCCATGATCTGACGAAGAAAGGTTGTTTTCTTGCCTACAGATTCAATAAGTACCAATCTTGCCTCCCTGAGGAGAATCTTTAGTGGCACCCCCGGGAAACCAGCACCCGTGCCAATATCAACAATGTTAAAATTTGAGTTTTCTAACTCCTCTTTAGTCAAAGCCGAAGTGACGCTGAGGGAATCAAGAAAATGCTTTACCTGGACCTCTTGATAATCCGTTATAGAGGTTAGGTTAAACTTCTTATTCCACTCAATTAGCTCTTCATAGTAAGTCTGGAATTGCTTCAACTGTTTGCCATTGAACTTTATGCCTAGTTTGCCGGCCCCTTGAATAAGCTTGTCCAATTTCATATATTCGAAACTTAACCAAATTATGACATCAAAGAAGCAGCGACTATTATTCGCTGTATCTCAGACACAACTTCATATATCTGAGTTACTTTGGCGTCACGATAGAGACGTTCAATAGGAAAATCTTTTGTGTAGCCATACGAGCCGTGAATCTGCATCGCCATGCCGGTAACGTCAACCGCTGTTTGCGAGGCAATTAGTTTAGCCATAGCCACATCCTTGCGAATGTTCCTTCCCTCGTCTTTCATAGCTGCCACTTTGTAAGTCAGCCATCTAGCAGCCTCAATCCTGGAAGCCATTTCTCCAATGTATGACTGAATAATGGGGAGCTGGAGCATTGATTTACCCCGCACAGGACGATTTCTGGCATAATCCAGCGACATTTCCAAAGCTGCCTGTGCTGTGCCCACCGCCTCAGCACAAATACCTAGCTGCCCCACGTTTATGGATAATAGAAGAATATCGTAGCCCTTTCCCTTTTCTCCCAATAAGTTTTTTTGAGGTACGGCAATATCTTGGAGAGAAAGCTGGCATGTTCCTGAACCCCTTAGCCCCATCATTTCCCAGCATTTAGCGATAACAAAACCCTTAGAGGAAGGATCAACAATGAAGGCGCTCACGTTCTCAGTCTCGTCTTTAGCAAAAATCACTGCTACTCTGGCTCCAGGTGCCAGTGAGGCAAAGGTCTTCTCTCCTTTAAGAATGTAGCAGTTATCTTCCGGACTAGCTCTAGTGGTAATCAATTTTGGATCTATACCTGTGGCTGCCTCTGTGAAGGCGAACATAGCAGTGTGCTCTCCTCTAGCTAGCGGTGTGAGAAAAGTTTGTTTTTGCTCTTCACTTCCATAGCGGTAAATTGCTTCTTCACTAAGGGCATTAATAGCAATAATTGCTGCCACTGTCATGGAACTTTGAGAGATTTGCTCTATTGCTAAGGCATAACATTTATAGCCTGCGCCGCTGCCATGGTATTCCGGAGGTAGCTGCAGTCCAAATAAGCCCGACTTAGCCATCTCGGCAACTAGATCCGAAGGCCACTCGTTCGTACGGTCGATTTCCGCGGCTCTAGGCTCTACCGACTTGCGGGCAAATTCTCTGGCCCTTGTCCGTATCATTAACTCTTGCTCGGTAAGGTTAAAGTCCATTTCTATGCTGCTTCTCCAATAGGAGGTCGCCACGAAAAGCCTAAAATATGTTACCTGAAAAAGCAAAGAAAAACGAGATGAATTTGCCATAGATGTCAAAACTCTTTAGAAATGTCCCCTACTTTAACTCATTAGAAATGTCCTCTGGTAACCTCACACCGGTAATGCCTGGCT
>MNYE01000035.1 GCA_001873005.1 Dehalococcoidia bacterium CG2_30_46_9 | reverse complement strand
ATATTCCTATCCGACTTACCTTATACCTGTCTGCTAACTCCTTTTTATACTGAGCTAAAACACTTTTTATTTCATCAAGTGTTTTCATAGTTTTACCACTCATGTTTTATTCTCCATCTTTATTATAGCATTGGACGTTTATTGTCACCTCAAGCCGCAATGAACGGCCTTTAGATTGCTTCGCTTTGCTCGCAATGACAGGGCATCATAACAGGCAATTCAATTCGTTTCAACGAAGCCATTGTAGTAAAATATCATCGATGACCGTAACACCAGTCAGGCGACAGTATCTCAGGATTAAGCAGAAGCATCCTGAGGCAATAGTTTTCTTTCGGCTGGGCGACTTTTATGAGACGTTTGATGAAGATGCCAAGATTGCTTCCAGAGAGCTGGACGTTGTCTTAACCTCCCGGGAGATGGGCAAAGGACAGAAAGTGCCCATGGCAGGGATACCTCATCATGCTCTGGATAACTATTTGGCTAAGCTTATCAACCGAGGCTATAAAGTAGCTATTTGTGAACAGCTTAGCCCGCCAGGCAAGGGATTGGTGGAAAGAGATGTCATTCGTGTAGTAACGCCGGGGACAGTGGTTGAGCCTAACCTGCTTGAAGCTAAAACCAATAACTATCTCGCCAGTTTAGTTATTGAAGGTGAGGAAGCGGGGATTGCCTATGTTGACATAACTACAAGCGAGTTTGCTACTACCCAGCTTCCTGTCAACAGGATTTCCTGTGAATTAGAACGCCTTCAGCCCAGCGAGCTTCTTATTCCTGAGGACGCCAATGATTGTGCTCAATTGCCCTTCACTATAACTCTACTCGATGACTATTGGTTTGACCTGGAGGTAGCCCAAGAAGCCTTGTTGGGACACTTTAGCGTTACTACTCTGGAAGGCTATGGCTGTGCCCACTTGCCCTTAGCCATAAGAGCTGCCGGCTCGTTAATTCATTATGTTACAGAAACTCAAAAGGAAACCTTATCCCAACTAACTAAGCTTGCTATCTACTCTACAGATTCCTTTATGATTCTCGATGGTCAAACCCTCCGCAACCTGGAGCTTTTCCAGGGTGGCAGGTGGGGAGAAGCTGGTAATTCTCTTCTCTCTATTATTGACTTGACCAAGACACCTATGGGTGGCAGACTGCTCAAAAATTGTTTAGGGCATCCTCTCTTTGATATTGCTGAGTTGAAGCGGCGGCAGGAAGTGGTTGATTGGTTTTACCACAACGCCTTGGCGCGACAAAAAGTTATCTCGCTTCTCGGAGATGTTGCTGACTTAGAAAGGTTGGTTAATCGGGTGAGGAGTGGCAGAGTTATGCCCAAGGAGCTGATAACACTTCATCTTAGTTTAAAGAATATACCTGAGCTAAAAAAGGCGATGGAAGCTGGGGACTCTATAAATTGGCTAAGTGATGAAGTTAAGCCCTGTCCTGATATTGTGGAATTAATCGAGCGAGCTATTGCCGATGAGCCGGGAGATCTGGAGCAAGGTGGCGTGATAAGGGAGGGCTTCTCCGCCGAGCTGGACGAAGTCCGCCGTAGTTCGAAACAGGCTAAGCAATATTTGGCTAGCCTGGAGCAAAGGGAGAGGCAGCGCACAAGGATTAAATCCTTAAAAGTAGGCTACAACCGAGTATTTGGTTATTACATCGAAGTATCTCGGGCTAATCTTAATCTAGTTCCCTCCGATTATATTCGTAAACAGACTTTGGCAGAGGCAGAAAGATTTTTCACTCCCGAGCTTAAGGAATATGAATCATTGATTTCCAACGCGCAGGAGAAAATTGCTGAGCTGGAGGCGGCCATTTTCCGGCAGGTTTGTCAGCAGGTAAGCGCTGTTGGTGAGCAAATTTTGAGCACTGCTAAAGCTGTAGCTCATGTTGATGCATTTTGTAGCCTCGCCGAGGTGGCAGTGCGTAATAACTATGTTAAGCCAATCTTGACCAATAATGACATAATAGATATCAAAGAGGGACGCCATCCTGTGGTGGAGAGGAGTATAGGCAAGGACAATTTTATTCCCAATGACACTTATCTCTGTAACAAGGATAATGAACTCATTATACTCACTGGTCCCAATATGGCGGGAAAGTCCACTTATCTGCGGCAGGTAGCTTTGATTGTTCTTTTGGCTCAAATTGGTAGCTTTGTTCCCGCTAGTTTAGCTACTATTGGGATTGTTGACCGCATCTTCACCCGTATTGGTGCTCAGGAGGACTTAGCTGCCGGGCAATCTACTTTTATGGTTGAGATGACTGAAACGGCAAATATCCTGAATAATGCTACTCCTTACTCCCTTATCATCTTGGATGAGATTGGGCGGGGCACGAGCACTTATGATGGACTTTCCATCGCCTGGGCGGTAGTTGAATTTATTCACAATCACCCTAAACTTGGAGCAAAGACCCTGTTTGCCACTCACTACCATGAATTGGTGGAGTTAGCCAGTATCTTGCCCCGGGTGAAGAACCTTAATGTTGCCGTGGCTGAGGAAGGAGACAAAGTTATCTTTTTACACAAGATTGTGCCGGGAAGCGCTGATAGGAGCTATGGTATTCATGTGGCTCAGCTAGCTGGTTTGCCAAAATCGGTAATTACTCGAGCTCAGGAAGTCTTAGCTGAGCTAGAAAATCATGCTTCTAAAAAGGGCAAAGCCCATCGGCAGAAAGCACCGCTTCAGCTGCCACTTCTCTCCCAGGATTCCCTGCTGGCTGATGAAATTGCCAAGCTTGACATTGATTCCCTGTCTCCTTTGGAAGCTATAAATAAGCTCTATGAATTGCAAAAGAAGGCGAAGGAGGGGTGAAGATATACTAAGAGGTGTAAGCAATTATGGACTACTTCATACTTTACATAATCGGTGGGATAATTCTTCTCAGTTTTATTTTTTGGGTTTCCGAAAAGTATAGCAAAGCTAAAAACAAAAGACGCCAGAAAAGGTTAGATGAGATCGCATATGATACGCTGGGAGATTTTGATTTCAATAAGGAAAAAGAGGAAATAAAGTCTATTGGAAGTCGTTATGTATCCGAAGAATATAGATGTCCGAGATGTGGTGGCATGATGGTCATGAGAAGCGGTATATACGGGAAATTTTGGGGCTGTAATCACTATCCAGAATGTAGGTACACTAGGAACATTAAATCATGAGTTACTATGAGGAAAAACGAAAGGAACTTACCGAACTATTAAAGCTAGTTCGGAAAGAAAAAGCGGATTTTGAGAATGCAGCTAAGCTTGAGAGAGAAAACATA
>MNYE01000088.1 GCA_001873005.1 Dehalococcoidia bacterium CG2_30_46_9 | reverse complement strand
ACATAGCACCAGGATTATTACTATTGCTTTAAGAACTTTCATTAAATTGACTCCTTCATTTATATGTTTACACCTGGATAACAAACAATTCCTTACATCTATACAATTCCATACTACACTAGCCAATCAAGCCTTCAATAACAGGCCTGGCACTGTTACTGCTTATAGCATAGCCCATCCCTTCAAAGCCTAGTGCCACTATCTTGACACTGGTGATACCTGTCACCTCACCAGCCATATTCACCAGCGGACCACCACTATTACCTGGATTGATAGGTGCGGTAGTCTGAACCAGACCACGAAGAGTATTTCCCTCAACAGTTACTGAGACATCCAAGCGGCTGACAATGCCCTCGGACGCTGAAATTCCCTCTCCCAAAGCATTGCCAATGGCTATTACCCAGTTACCTGGGCGAAGCTGAGATGAATCTCCCCACGGAGCATAGGGTAAATCTGTAGCATCTATCTTGAGAACTGCCAGATCGGTTAAGGCATCGGTGCCCACTATAGTGGCGGGAAAAGTTCTGCCATCATATAGTTGTACTTGTATACTTCGAGCATCTTCTACTACGTGATTGTTGGTTGCGATATATCCATTAGGGTCAATAATCACGCCTGAGCCGGCAGCAGGTTGGGTATATTGACCGAAGCGGCTAGAAACAACCATTTCTGTAGTTACGGCAACCACCGAAGGCATTACCTTGGCAATAACAGGGGGGAAATCGGGCAAGGGGACGACTGGTGATTCGCCCTGACCCTGAACTTGTTTCAGGGGATTCAGGGCACCGTTACTAGCCTGTCCTGGTCCTGAACTAGATTCAGGATGCCCTGGCGTGGTTATAGTTAGCGGCCAAGTAGGGGCGAGCATGCTCGCCCCTACAAAAGCCCCAGAAACAAGGCTTACAATTGCCAAGGTAATAAGAATGTATTTAACCCACTTTGCCATTTGTAAATTAATCATTAACTAGAAGTATGGCAGGAAATTGTTAAGAACCTATTAAGTTGGGGACGCAGGAACAGTAAAAATAAAGCGGCTGCCCTTCCCTATTTCACTCTGTACCTCAATCTTTCCCCCATGGGCCTCGACTAAACTCTTGGCGATGGTAAGCCCCAGACCACTACCACCTGTAGCCCTGGTGCGGGACTTATCCACCCGATAGAACCGCTCGAAGATATTAGGTAGCTCCTCAGCGGGAATACCTTCGCCTGTATCAGTCACGCTTACCTTTACCCAGTTATCCTGCTTCTCTGCTGTTACCATTATGGTGCCACCATTTTCGGTGTGAGCTATGGCATTCTCTAAAAGGTTACGCAGGACCTGGCTAATCCGCTGGGAGTCTATATTTACCAGAGGTAGCTTATCGGGCAGTTCAATGGATATAAATAGTCCCTTGGCCGCCGCCTGGGTTTGCTTCATAGCCACTGTTTGTTTGATTACATTGTGGATGTCTTCTATCTGGTGATTAAGTTTTAGTGCCCCAGCCTCGGCAAGACTTAACTCCTGAAGATCGTCAACTAGCCGTGACAGCAAAGCCGCCTCTTCATCAAGTGAGCGAATGGTATCCACATCCGGTTTTATCACTCCGTCACGAACTGCCTCCAGATAACCTCTGATGTTGGATAGTGGGGTTCTCAGCTCGTGGGCGACATCAGCCACCATATTACGCTGCAGTCTCTCAGCTCGCTCCAGGTCACTGGCCATGGAGTTAAAGGTGCCGGTTAACTCTCCAAGCTCTCCTTTCTCCTCACACTGAACCCTCTGGGAAAAATCACCCTGTCCTAGTCGCCTGGCAGTTACCGTGAGGGCTTTGACCGGGGCCAGAATTCGCCGCGACACTAAAAAGGTGATTAACAGAGCAAGTGCAATCGCCAGCAACCCTCCCCAGAGGAAAAAGCGACCTATTGCCTTGTAAGTGATGGATAATGAAGAAGCAAATTCCGCTCCTGATGATAACCCTGGGCTAATGTAGAGTGTACCAATAGCACTCGCTTCCCGTAGGGATGATAGGGGTCTGCCCGACGAATCAGGAGGGTACGGCTTACTCAGAAGGTTTCCCTGTGAGTCAGCGACTACCATTCCATTGGCATCAGCCACTATGATTCGCTGCCCGTAAAGGCTGCCCCACTGCTCCACAAAAGGTTGAATACCCTTCCAGTCCCCTTGTCGGGAGTAATACACAGACAGCTCAAGTTCCATCCTGCCGGCGCGTATTTCCTCAGCACGTTCCTCAAACCGGCGGATTTCAGCCTGCGTAGCCTGGTTGATAAAAAAGAATACAGCGCCTATCGTAACCAGTATCACCAGGGTGAAAGCTGCTAGAAGACGAAATTGCAAACTATGTATCATTCAGCACTTCCGACAAACTTGTAACCAGCTCCGTATACGGTCTTTATGTATCTGGGGTGGATGGGGTCTGGCTCCAGTTTTCGGCGCAGGTTGAGGATATGAACATCAATGGTGCGGTCGAAGCCCTCAAAATCATAGCCGAGAGCCTTTTCAATAAGCTGTTCCCGACTGAAAACCCTACCCGGTTCTTTGACTAGAACCCCCAGTAGCTTGAATTCAACAGTAGTAAGATTCAGAGCTCTACCGGCAAGAGATGCCTCGTGTTTGAAGAAGTTTACCGTAATTTCGCCACGTTTAATCTCTGCAGGACCACGCTCCCCGGGCAAACGCCTGAGCACTGCTCTTATTCTGGCTGCTAGTTCCTTCGGGCTAAAGGGCTTGGTCACATAATCATCCGCCCCTAAACCCAAGCCAGTTAGCTTGTCTTGATCAGTAGTTCTGGCGGTGAGCATAATAATCGGCACATCGGATTCGTCTCTGAGTGTGCGGCAGACCTCGAACCCATCTATGCCAGGCAGCATGAGGTCCAGGACTATAAGGTCAGGGTGGCTCTCTCTAGCCAGGCGCAGGGCTTCGACACCATTGTAAGCCGTCAGGACTTTGTAGCCATCCCGGTTCAGGTAGAGTTTGACCAATTCTACCGTCTTTGCATCATCGTCAACTACCAGAACCCTTTTACCTGCCATCTCTGTAGTGCGACCCTTTAGGGTCGTGCAGCACGAGGCTAAAGCCTCGCAGTACTTTCTTTAAACACCTACTACGCTTTTATAATAGTATAACGCAAATGTTAAGGAATTGTTAGCGTCAGGGCAAGCTCCTATCGCCATCTATTTGATAGAGGCTGTTTAAAAATGTAGTTGCCCAATTCATTGGGCGATAGTGCCTGATAAATCAGGCAACTACAAAAATTTGGGGGCGAAGACTCTCC
>MNYE01000032.1 GCA_001873005.1 Dehalococcoidia bacterium CG2_30_46_9 | reverse complement strand
CTTGGGATTTTCTTCTCAAAGGAGGGGGTTGGTTACCCACATTTGGTAAAACTACAATCGAGGCAAATGTTGCACCCTTCTTGATAAATCAAAGGTCCTCCACATTCAGGGCATTGTCCCACTATTTGAGCATTAGATTTTGAATCTTGAGCTTGCGAATCAGGGTTTTCGACTACATGATGAGAGACGAGGACAGTAGCGATGGCGTCAGCGCAGGACATAACGGCATGTCCTTGTTCCCAGGAAATAGAGGGGCAACGAATGCCACGCAATTGTCTAACAACGGAATCCAAATCCATACCGGACCTTAAAGCTAAGGAGGTAAGGCGACTGATAGCCTCAAGTTGTGCTGCGGCGCATCCGCCGGCTTTCCCCAGAGTGGAAAAAACTTCACACATCCCTTGCTCATCAAAATTTACTGTTATATAGATGTATCCACATCCGGTATTCACTCTCTCAGTTACGCCCTTGGTGGCTTTGGGTCTTTTTCTGGGAGTTAGTTTACCTTCAGCCTTTTTTGCTCTTTCCCCTATAGTAAGCACTTGAGTCTCACGGCTCCTGTCTCGGTAGATGGTAACCCCCTTTAGCCCCTCCTGGTAAGCCAGCATGTATACCTTGGCAACATCCTCAGGTGTTGCTTCTTGGGGGAAATTCACTGTTTTGGATACAGCGGCATCAGTATATTTTTGGAAAACTCCTTGCATCCTAACATGCCATTCCGGAGCTATATCATAGGCGGTGGCGAAAATCTTTTTAATCTCTTCAGGGACGGCCGGGATGTCTCTTAATCTCTTTCCTTGAGCTAGCTCCTTCATCAACTCTGGTGAATAGAAGCCACCGCTTTTAGCCATTTCTTCAAAATAAGGATTCACCTCGATAAATTCTTCGCCCTCTAGAATATGCCGCATATAACTCAAGGCGAATACTGGTTCGATACCACTGGAGCAGTTGGCAATTATACTTAGGCTGCCGGTAGGAGCAATAGTAGTTCGAGAGGCATTGCGAAAACGAGGACCACCAGGCACATCATAGATGCTGCCTTCAAAAGCAGGAAAAACACCTCTTTGTTTAGCTAATTCTATAGAAGCTTTATTTGCCTCCTCAGATATGAAGCGCATAACTTGCTCAGCAGTGTTAATTGCCTCCTCACTATCATAAGGGATGCCAAGCTGAATGAGGAGGTCAGCAAAACCCATCACTCCTAAACCTATTTTTCTCGTAGCTTTTGTTCCTTCCGTAATCTGAGGTAAGGGAAATTGATTAACATCAATAACATCGTCGAGGAATCGCACTGCTACTTTGATGGTTTGGTTTAGCTTGACATAATCAACTTGGTATTTACCATTCTGGGAGACCACCATTTTTGCCAGGTTTATAGAGCCCAGGTTACAAGACTCATAAGGAAGGAGGGGTTGTTCCCCGCAGGGGTTGGTGCTTTCTACCTTGCCCAATTTAGGAGTAGGGTTATGCCTGTCAATTTGGTCAATAAACACGATACCGGGGTCGCCAGTACGCCAAGCCATATAGACTATCTTGTCAAAGACTTCCTTGGCATTAAGCTTACCAGTCGCCTCTCCCGTTCTTGGGTTTATTAGATTATAGTCGGTATTTTCCTTTAGTGCCTCCATAAAGCTATCAGTGATAGCCACCGAGAGGTTGAAGTTGGTCAGTGCTTGCGGGTTTTCTTTGGCTGTAATGAATTTCAAGATGTCGGGATGGTCAACTCTGAGAATAGCCATGTTCGCTCCACGGCGCATCCCCCCCTGTTTAATGACATCGGTAGCAGCATCAAACACTCGCATGAAGGAAACCGGACCGCTGGCTACGCCGCCGGTGGAACCAACCCTGTCATTCTCTGGCCTTAGTCGAGAGAAGGAAAAGCCAGTGCCTCCGCCGCTCTTGTGAATAATTGCAGTGTTCTTTACTGCATCAAAGATGGACTCCATTGAATCCTCAATAGGAAGGACAAAGCAAGCTGACAACTGTCCCAGTTCTCGTCCAGCATTCATCAGGGTAGGTGAATTGGGTAGAAACTCCAGATTTGCCATTAACTGGTAAAAAGCCTCTTCCCAAGAGGAGCTATCTCCAGAGGGGTCATAAAGAAGCTCAGCCAAGGCGATATGTCGAGCTACACGACGGAATAACTGTTCGGGAGTTTCGATAACCTTTCCCTCCTCGTTCTTCATTAAGTATCTTCTCTCTAGAACCCTTAAGGCATTGTCGCTTAGTTTGATTCCAGAAATGACCTGGCTAGTGTCTTGGGTTGTAGTTGCCTGATTCATCAGGCTTGGCCCAATAAATTGGGCAACTACATTAGATAAGGGGTGGGGTGGACGAGGACCACCTTCCCCCTTCGCAGCTTGAATTTCGGGAGGGGATACGATATGTTTATTTTGCGGTGAAATAAATTCCTCCATACCTGGGAGAGGTTGAGCTACCCCCAGACGCTGGCTTATTTGTTCTGTGAATTTTTCCAGAAACATTCTATCAGTTATACCCAGGGACTCGGCAGCGGAGAAAACAGCTTTGGCTATCCTGTCCTTGCCCATAGGTTTTTGCTCAGTTTTTCTAGCTGGTCGAGACATTTTTTGCCCCCCTTAAGATAACAGTGGCAACTGGCTTGCTGCTGTAGTAACTCCACCGCCAGCCAGGTTATCTACTGCCTGCTTTAATTCACCAATGTCGGTGAATTCCCGGTAAACGCTGGCAAAGCGAATATAGGCTATATGGTCTAATTTTCTCAACCCTTCCATAACCAGGTCGCCGATAAGAGAGCTGGGAACTTCACTCTTGCCTTGCTTATAAAGCTCAGCTTCGATATTGTCTACGAGTTTATCAATAGCACCTGTGGGTAGAGAGCGTTTCTCACAAGCTTTACGGATACCCAGGAAGAGTTTATCCCTGTTGAATTCCTCTCGCCTCCTATCCTTTTTGACTACAAAAATACTATGTGGCTGTATACGCTCATAGGTAGTGAAGCGAGCGCTACAAGAGAGACATTTTCTACGTCTCCTCACACCTTCATTTAAGGCTCGTGAATCTATCACCCTGGATTCCAATCCGCCACAATAAGGACACTTCATTAGCTTACTACTTATTGCGTTATAAGTAAATCTTATCACTATATGTAGTAAAAAGCAACCCCTGAATCAAGTTCAGGGTATGGAGGCGAACAGGCTCCGCAATGTTGTCCTGACCCTGAACTTGTTTCAGGGGATTCAGGATGATAGAGAAAAGGGGTAGCTGGGCTACCCCTTTTCTCTAATGAGG
>MNYE01000019.1:262-3600 GCA_001873005.1 Dehalococcoidia bacterium CG2_30_46_9 | reverse complement strand
ATGTCCAGGCTTTCTTTGGATACATCAACACCTACATACTCTTTGTTCTTTTGCATCTCGTACTCCTTTCTCTCCTATTTGTCCCGTCCTCGCGAAGCGATTCGAGCTCATATACTTCATATGGCCCACGCAACTGTTCGGGCTCCTGGAGACCTGGGGTGAGACGACCACGCTTAATCACGGTCTTTTTAGACCCAGGTGAGAACGGTCTGTCCCGCCCCTCTTGAGTATTAGGATAACATATTGTTAAGATACGAGGTGAGGGAGAAATCTTGGCAGAGATAATTTATCTCAACGGATATCTTGTCCCCCGCTCGAAGGCTAGACTATCCCCTTTTGACCATGGCTTTCTCTACGGATATGGATTATTTGAGACTATGCGGGCTTATAACGGACATATATTTCGCCTTGACCGCCACCTGACTCGCCTTCGCCGCTCCGCCCAGAGCCTCGGTTTGGCGCGTAATGTCATCGCGATGAGCCGAAGCCCTGAATATAAAGAAGGGGAAGCGAAGCAATCTCTAGAGACCGCTTGTCGGGAAACTTTAAAGGCTAACAAGTTAAAAGACGCCCGCTTAAGGCTCACCATTTCGGCAGGGGAAGGTGATATGACTCCTGCCCCCGGCACCTGCTCTGGGCTCACTATTTTGGTCACTGCCAAGAATTTTGTTCCCTTACCACCCCAAAGGTATGAGCAGGGTTTTAAAGCAGCACTATCTTCAGTGCACCGCAACAGCCAATCGCCCTTATCACGACTGAAGTCCACCTGCTATCTGGAAAACATCTTAGCCAGGACAGAAGCCAAAGCTGCTGGAGTTGATGAAGCCATTATGCTCAATGAGCGAGGCCACCTAGCGGAAGGTAGCATCAGCAATATCTTTCTTGTATCGCAAGGAATGCTCATCACTCCCTCGTTGGAAAGTGGCGTCTTGCCCGGGATTACCAGAGAGGCAGTTCTGGAGATAGCTCAGGCTTCCAATATTAAGGCGGTAGAAAGGGAAGTGGAGTTAAAGGAACTAACTCTAGCTGGGGAAGCTTTGATTACTAATTCTATACTGGAGATCATGCCCCTGACTTCGTTTGATGGCAAGCCCATTGGCGCAGGTAAACCAGGCGAGTTAACCAAAAACCTGATGGCTGCCTATAGAAAATTGGTAAACACTGAAACGGAAGTCAGCTAACCACTACTACTTAGGCACGAGGCTGAAGCCTCGCACTACCCCTAGGGTAACTCAGTTTCTTCGAATTGGAATTAGCACGCCCGTTTTAACGGGCTTTGACCTGATATTTAGCTTTTCCTTCTTCGTAAAGGTCGCCGCCATAAATATCGTTTATTACGGTGACGGGGAAGTCTTCTACCTCCAGACGGCGAACTGCCTCAGCCCCAAGCTCTTCATAGGCTACAACATCTGATTTTTTAATACTTTTGGAAATGAGAGCACCAGCACCACCTATGGCACCCAGGTAGACCGCCGTATATTTCGTTATAGTGTCTTTCACCGTCTTCGACCTCAAACCTTTGCCAATCATCCCCTTTAGCCCTTCAGCGAGAAGGCGAGGGGCATAAGCATCCATGCGTCCACTGGTAGTCGGACCAGCAGAGCCAATTACTCTTCCTGGCCTGGCTGGAGAAGGGCCCATGTAGTATATTGTTGCCCCTTTAATGTCAAACGGTAGAGGCTTTCCCTGCTCCAGAGCTTCAACCATTCTCTTGTGGGCAGCATCACGACCAACATAGATAACACCTGTAAGCAAAAGATTGTCTCCAGCTCTGAAATCTTTCAAGCTCTCGTCAGTTAAAGGAAGTGCAACTTTTTTAACTTGAGCCATTAGTTAACCTCCTATCATCATAAGTTTGGCCTGGATTTTTTGATGTTCGACACCATCTCATAGAGACTCATGCCTGAGCTAAAAGTCGCAAGCGCTCGATGATAGCGCTTGCTTCATTGATAATCCCTTCAATAACTTCCTTTACCGTTACTATTTCATGTATTATGCCTATTACTTGACCACAACCAAAACATCCCCCTTCAACATCGCCTTCCCGCAGCGCCTTTGCTGCCCTCTCCCCGGAGAGAAATTCTATCATCTCCTCCAGGCTTGCCCCCTTTTTCTCCGCCTCTAGGGCTTCTAGAGTAATTTTATTCCTCCACCGGCGTGAGGGAACACCATGAGTTACATCGACCATAACCGTATCAGTCTCCTGAGCTTGTAATAATCGTTCTCTGATGTTAGGGTGGATTGGGCACTCCTTGGTGGTGAGGAATCTGGTTCCCAAGAGCACCCCTTCAGCACCCAGGGATAAAGCGGCAATGAAGCCTCTAGCATCGGCAATTCCCCCAGCCATAATGATGGGTATCTTCAGGCTTTCAACAGCTTTAGGAACGTTAACCATATGGCTTATCTCATCCAACCCTGGATGCCCATCAGCTCCAAAGCCAAGAATCGCCACAGCATCCGCCCCCTCCTTCTCGGCTGACATCGCATGGCTTACTTTACTGCACTTATGTATTCTCTTCACTCCACTTTCTTTAAGGGGTTTTAAGATGTGCTCCGGAATCTTACCGGTGGCAATAGTTTCTACTACCGGAACCCCTTCCTCAATTATAATATCCCTCGTCTCCTCATGCTTCAGCCCCCTCCCGGGAAGGAAGGAAAAGTTAACCGCAAATGGCTTATCGGTCAGGCTTTTTGTCTTCCGAATTTCCTCTCGTAGCCCAGTGGCGCTAGAGATGCCTGCGGTTGCCAGCGAGCCTAGTCCACCAGCATTGGACACCGCTGACACCAATTCAGGTCCAGAAAGATAACCTAACGCCCCTTGTATTATGGGATATTTGATCTTAAATATTTCAGTAACTCTTGTCTCAAACATAATTCAGCCCCCTTTTGTTAATAAGAATTTGCCCAAAAACTCGACCTTTTGTTAATCACCTGGGATTCCTTCCCCACCTTGGCTACTCCTTTTTTGGATGGGTTTTTATCTTCCCTTGAATATTGGTTCTCTCTTTTCCAGAAAACTTCTTACTCCCTCTTTGAAATCTTCTGTATCCATTAGCACCCTATCAATAGAGACTTCATAGTCAAGATGCGAGGGTAAGTCCACTTCACTGAGCCCCTTATATATAGCTCGCTTAGCATATTTGAGAGCAATAGAGGGACGTTTAACTAACTTATTTGCTAGTTCTTCTGTTGCCCTCATTAGCTCTTCATGGGGAACAACTTTATTAACCAAGCCAATCCGCTCTGCTTCCTTGGCATCAATCATGTCTCCTGTGAAAATCAATTCACAGGCTCTAGCACTGCCAATAAGCTTAGGGAGAAAGAAAGTGCCTCCACAA
>MNYE01000019.1:0-190 GCA_001873005.1 Dehalococcoidia bacterium CG2_30_46_9 | reverse complement strand
GCCAAGGCAACGGAAAAGCCAGCTCCGACGGCTATCCCATTTATGGCACCAATAACTGGCTTATCCAATCTGCGGAGTTGAAGCACTATAGTTACAATACTTGGTTTGCCTTGCATTATGCGCTCAAAAACTGACCCTGAAGCTCCCTCTGCTACCTTTGCCAGCTCTTGCCGCACATCGGCCCCAGAGG
>MNYE01000104.1:1095-3476 GCA_001873005.1 Dehalococcoidia bacterium CG2_30_46_9 | reverse complement strand
GCCAGGGACTCAAAGATACTCATGGCAACACCGGGCTTGTCAGGCACGCCAATGACAGTTATCTTAGCCACATTGGTATCATGAGCAATACCTCTTACTTTATTTCTCACTTCCATGGAAGCCTCCTTACGTCCCTCCATATTGTCATGCTGAACTTGTTTCAGCGTCTCTGTTTTACAAATAATTGTCCCGGCACTATCACTGAAGCTTGAAGCTACCAGGATGGGTACATCATATAGCTCACCCAGTTCTACAGCTCTGGGGTGTATTACTATGGCTCCGTAGCTAGCCAGTTCAAGCATCTCCTCGTAACCGATTTCCTTTAATTTGACTGCTTCAGGCACAATTCGAGGGTCAGCAGTATAAACACCAGCAACATCGGTGTAAATTTGGCATATCTCAGCCTTGAGGGCTGCCGCTAAAGCTACTGCAGTGGTATCAGAGCCACCTCGACCTAAAGTAGTAATATCCATATCCTGAGTAACACCTTGAAATCCGGCAACAATGACAATATTATCCTTCTCTAGTTCGGAAATAATGCGCTTTGGATCAACACGAAGGATGCGAGCCTTACTGAAGGTGGAATCTGTCTCAATACCTGCCTGGGCGCCAGTGAGGCTAGTTGCTTTATGGCCCAGAGTCTCCAATGCCATAGCCAAAAGGGTGCCGGAGACTACTTCACCAGTAGAAAGCAAGAGGTCAAGTTCCCTCTCCTTTGGCCAAGGATTTATCTGACGAGCCAGCGTAATCAACTCATCAGTAGTGTCTCCCATTGCTGAAACCACCACTACTACTTGATTCCCCTCGTCCTTAGTTCTGGCTATACGACGAGCCACACTCTTAATCCTGTCAGCATCAGCAACCGAGCTGCCACCATACTTTTGAACTATTAATGCCATTTATTTAACCCTGAGGCCCAAGTAACTAGCCCTCTTTTTCCTCTCTACTTTGAGAAGAATGCTTTTTGCGCCACCCATGCTTTCTAACCCTGCTCACCTCCCCTTCAACTCAGAGTTCAAACTGTTTCTCCAAGTTTCTGGGTCATACCAAAAACAACCTAAGCAACCTCGCTCGTCTTCGTCTGCGATATTTTCGTCCCACATCTCACCACCTTCGTAGAAATAGTTTATCCCAATGAAAGTCCCTCTCTCCCTAGTTTGCTTACACCGTTCACAATACCTGCTTTTCCACAAGTTATGCTCACGAGTGAGAAGCTGGAATTTCCTATGAATTTGTTCCTCGGACATCTCAGGGTCATAGGTTTCATCTTGCACCCAACGCACCTGCGGAAAGCGATGGTCAACTTCAAGTTGATTCGGCAACATTTGGCGGAGGGTAATCGCTTCCGTGTTCTTGT
Source organism: Dehalococcoidia bacterium CG2_30_46_9 (assembly GCA_001873005.1). Lineage (GTDB taxonomy): Bacteria > Chloroflexota > Dehalococcoidia > GIF9 > AB-539-J10 > CG2-30-46-9. The sequence continues at coordinate 2,119 of MNYE01000104.1, read as the reverse complement.
AATGTTGAAGGACACGCTTACGCAACTTGGTAGGCAGTTGCAGCCGCACGAAAGAGGGGGCAATTGGCTCAGTAGAGATTAGACGCCTATGGACAGTTGCATATCCACATATTGGGCAATTCAATGTCTTGTTCTCGATTTGAAAACCGTGCTGTCGAATTATCTGAATAGCCTTCGCCGGCTGGGTTCCTGGTAATTCGTGTTTACCGCAATGCCAATCTCCATCAGAAAGGATAGTAAAAATCTGCTCTAGCTTTGTGCCATCACTAAATGGATGTTTTGTCATGTTTCAGGGTCTCCCTCACTTTTTGGAAGAACATTACATACTCATGTTTAAAAACGTAAAATCCCCATTTCAAGGCTCGGCGACGCCAAAAATGCTCCAAGTTCCTCTTTGCTCTATTTCCAACAATATTTTTCACGACTAGGCTCTTTAACTTATACCCATTTTCTATGACTTTTTGCATCGTATAAAAGCCTAATGGCACCCATTCACCCTTAGTGTATTTATCACCAATAACCAATACCAAGAATCTCTTGTCTTCTAATAAATCATAACTGTTTCTTACTATCACGCCAAAGTTTTCCAAGAAATCAGCAACAGTCGGAGAGTTACATAGGTCGCGTGGGTCATCACTAAATTTAATAATGTCGTGATACGGCGGGTGCATAATAATTAACTGCACCTTGTCTCGCCCATACTCTTTCCTTAATAAATCCTGAACATCCTGCATCGTTGCCGGAAGACAACTATCACCTTGTATCACCTTTGTTTTAACATTCCAAGAGTTTGACTGTTTAGCAATAAGCTCTCGGCTTCGTTCAACCAAAGTCGGCAAGAGTTCGATTCCTATACCATTCCGTCCCAATCTCTTGCACTCTATCAATGTTGTTCCGCTGCCTAAAAAGGTATCCAATACTATCTCCCCGCGTTTCATATACCGCAACATTGCCTGATGGGGAATCTGGGGAATAAAGTTTCCATGTAGCTCTGCTGTGTGTGCACCTGATTTATCTCGACTCC
>MNYE01000104.1:124-1076 GCA_001873005.1 Dehalococcoidia bacterium CG2_30_46_9 | reverse complement strand
TGTAATTATTTCATCATATACCTTCCATTGATTGACATCGATGTCATTAAAGAAAGAAACATCAGGGTGTTCTGATCTTGGTAGCTCTACCGCTCTTGACGCCTCTTCTGTATAAGAGTAAATAGGCAAACCTAACTGTTCACGAACCATATCATATGTCTTTTCATTAGGAATAGAATACTTTTCTCTATCTTTCTTCTTTGGCATTTTAAACCACCGCTTTCGCTCTCGTTATAACCTTCCTTGAGGGTTAGGCCTGTTTACCTAGCAAAGTTTACCATAGGCAGCCTTTGTCACTCTATTAGCCGGCCCATAATTTTATACCCTTCCTCAAGAAAAATGCTTGTGCTTTTAGCTTCAGCCTCAGTAAATCTATGTGCTCCGTTGGCTTTAAATCCTTGACCCCAGAGCATAAATGGCACTGGCTCCCCGACATGAGTTTGAACACTTATTGGTGTGGAGTGGTCGGGTAAGAGCAGCACCCGAAGAGTATCTTTATTCCAGGAGCGAACTTGACTCACAATTTCTTTGTCCACCTTTTCGATTGCTTCTATTTTACCCTCAACGGAGCCAGCGTGGGCAGCTTCATCGGGCGCCTCCACGTGGATAACTACCAGATCATGCTTCTTGAACGCTTCTAATGCTCCAGTTGCCTGAGCAGTGTAATTATTGTCCAGGCCGTCAGTCACACCGGGAATATTTAATATTTCCATCCCTGTCATTCGGGCTAAACCCCGCAGAATGTCGACTCCCGATGTCAGTGCAGCATTAAGACCATAGATATCTTTAAACGGTGGCACATTGGGTACTTTACCACTACCCCAAAAGAGCCAGATCATAGTAGTCGGGATATCACCACGAGTCCTTCGTGCTATGTTTACCGCGTGATTCTGAAGGATAACTTCTGAGCGTGCCATCAGGTCTTTTAGTAGATTGCTTCCGGGACCGCGAG
>MNYE01000104.1:0-97 GCA_001873005.1 Dehalococcoidia bacterium CG2_30_46_9 | reverse complement strand
GGATGTCATGTGGGGGCGTGCAAGTAGCCGAAAGCGTATCCTCATGTCCCTTTATCTTACATATATGTCTGTAGCTCACTCCAGGATAAAAGTGTAA
>MNYE01000116.1 GCA_001873005.1 Dehalococcoidia bacterium CG2_30_46_9 | reverse complement strand
TCTTTGATCAAAGTAGTGGACTTAAGCCACAACTATAGTGAGCGGAAAGTGCTGGAAAACATCACCCTGAGTATTGCTAAAGGTGAAGTTTTTGCCTTAATCGGACCTACTGGAGTGGGCAAAACAACGCTATTACGCCTTATAGACCTACTTGAAATCCCCAGCTCGGGGGAAATTTACTTTGATGGCAGATGCATCCCTGAATCGGGGAAACAGAGAGTAGAGATACGTCGCCGTATGGCATTTGTGCTTCAAAAACCTCAGGTATTTAATTTGAGCGTCTACGATAATATTGCCTGTGGTTTAAGATGGCGGGGTGAGAAGAAAGACAGGACTAAAGAAAAAGTTGACCGTATTCTGGAGACGGTTGATTTGAGAGGCTACAAAAATAGAAACGCTCGGACTCTTTCCGGCGGAGAAGCGCAAAGATTAGCCTTAGCTAGAGCCGCTGTAGTTGAGCCGGAAGTATTGTTGCTAGATGAACCCACGGCTAATCTTGACCCTATCTCCACAGAGAAAATTGAGCAATTCATTTCTTACCTTATCAGGCAGCGTAACACTACCATAATAATGGCAACACATGATATGTCCCAGGGGCAACACCTTGCTGACAAAATAGGGGTGCTCCTTAATGGTAGAATTGTCCAGATAGGCGATGCTAGAGAGGTATTTCGCTTGCCTCAAGACGAAGAGGTGGCTAAGTTTGTCGGTATGGAGAATATCATTGCGGGAAGAGTAACGGCAAATGCTGGAGGCATAGTAATGGTAGACACTGGTAACAATGTCATACAGGCAGTCTCTGGATGTCCTGTTGGGGAGGAAGTCAATGTCGGCATTAGGCCGGAAGATATTATTTTAGCTTTATCTAAGAGCGAGAGCTCAGCGAGAAACTGCTTTCGTGGCGAAGTTGCTAAAGTTACCTCTCTTGGACCAGTTAGCCGGGTGGAGATAAATTGTGGCTTTCCGCTCGTAGCTCTAGTTACCAGGATATCAGCAGAAGAGTTGAATTTGCAAAATGGTAGAGAAGTCTACGCCTCTTTCAAAGCTGCCGGTGTTCATCTCATTAGAAAGGAAAATCGCCAAAACTTGTCTTGGCAACGAAGGCAATAGATGAAGCTTTTTGATTCTTTTGGTCGTCATATATATTATCTCAGGATTTCCGTTACCGACCGCTGCAACTTGCGTTGTATCTACTGCATGCCTCCTGAAGGTGTCCCGTGGATACCTCATGACGAGATACTCTCCTATGAAGAAATCTCAACCATTGTTCAACTAGCAGCGGAACTGGGATTCACCAAGATAAGGCTTACCGGAGGTGAGCCCTTGGTTAGAAAGGACATAGTCGAGCTTGTTAGCATGCTCTGGCAAACAAGGGGAATTGAGGAACTCTCCCTGACTACCAACGGGACACTTCTCAAGGAACATGCTTTTGAACTTAGGAAAGCTGGTTTAAAAAGAGTTAACATAAGCTTGGATACGCTCAGGACTGAGAGGTATCGCTATGTAACCCGTCTGGGAAGTTTACAGGATGTTCTTGATGGTATTGAGGCAGCCAGAAGTGCGGGACTTTCTCCCAGGATAAATACCGTGGTTATGAGAGGGATAAACGATGACGAAGTACTGGATTTTGCCCGATTGACCTATCAGGGATGGAATGTTCGTTTTATCGAGCTTATGCCTTTCACCAAAGTAGCCGAGTTTGTGCCTGCTGAGGGGCTACGACAGCAGATTGAGTCGCTGGGCTCACTTGAGCCATGTTCTATTAGCGACAGCGGACCGGCTGAGTATTACCGTTTGTCTGGAGCCAGGGGTACTATTGGCTTTATTACCCCGGTGAGCAAGCCAGTTTGCTCCTGCTGTAACCGAATGCGCCTCACCTCAGATGGTCAGTTTCGCTCTTGCCTTCTCTCCGATGCCGGAATTGATTTGAAGAGTGCAATGCGGAATAATGCTTCTCCACAGGAAATAAAGCAATTAATATTAGAAGCGGTGGCGTCTAAGCCGGAGAAGCATCACCTGCTTGAGGGTGTCTACCCCAAGCGAAAAATGTCTCAGATAGGAGGCTAAAGATGGCTACAAAGCGAGTTCACATGATAGATGTTACTCAAAAACAGGATACGGAACGTCTTGCTATAGCCAAAGGCAAAATAAAGATGAAGCCTGAAACTCTGGAACTTATCCGTCGTGGTGAGATAACAAAGGGAGATGTTTTAACTTTAGCACAAGCAGCCGGCATCATGGCAGCAAAGGAAACACCTCATCTCATACCCTTATGTCATCCATTGCTACTGACTAATGTCACGGTTGAGTTTAATCTTCCTGAGGATGGTGATTTTATTGAGATTACCGCGACTGCCAAGGGAATAGGGAAAACAGGCTTTGAGATGGAAGCGCTGGTGGCTGTGGCTATAGGTGCTCTCACTATTTACGATATGTGTAAACCAGTAGATAAAAGTATGGTTATTGAAGGGATTCATCTGGCAAAGAAGAGCGGCGGCAAAAGTGGGGTTTACATTGCCAGAAATTAACCAAGATTTTCCCTCTAGAACCAAGAAAAGGCACCTCACACTACATCCAGACACAAATTACGCTACCCGGGTAATAAGAGAGCTACAAACCCTCGGTTATAAAGTGACTGTAAGAGCTCGCTAATTATTCATCCTTTATCCCGTGGCCGTAAAGATAGTTCATAGCATCCTGGACGGTTTGCATCTTCGCGGCATCTTCATCGGATATTTCCACTTTTCTTCCCGGTCGGCTAAATTCCTCTTCTACCGCGGTAATAAGTTCAATCAAATCTAAAGAGTCGGCATTCAAGTCTTCAGCAAAAGAAGTTTCTGGTGTTACCTCTTCCTCTTTCACATCCAATTGCTCTACAATTAACTTTTTGAGTCTTTCAAAAACAGTTGACACTTTACCTCCTTAACTAGATCTTACTTAATTTTCCTTCACTTCGTTCAAGGACGTTGTATTCACTTGCTATTGAACCCAATACTCCATTTATTAATCGGGGTGAAGAATCACTACCAAAACTTTTAGCTAACTCCACTGCTTCATTTATAGCTACCTTAAGCGGTGTGTTGTTATTAAATAAGATTTCGAAGATGGCAATACGCAGGATATTTCTATCTATAATGGACATTTGCTCTACAGGGAAGGCAGGGGCAAAATGTCTGATAAGGTCATCAAGCCTGGGTTTGTTTTGTAGCACCCCCTGTACTAGTTTCTCGCTGAAGCTAATTACCTCTGGTGGCAAAGCTTCCTCGGCTACCAAGTGAGCTAAAACATCCTTTGGTTTGTGTTGGGCGCAATCAACCTCATAAAGCGCTTGAAGAGTCCTGATTCTTGCCTTTCGTCTATTTCCAGCCATATTACTTTAGGAGCATTAACTTTTTAATTTGTAACGGCTCACCCATCTTGTCATGCTGAACTTGTTTCAGCATCTCTGTTTTGGGATTCCGAAACAAGTTCGGAATGACACCAGTGCGGCTGTGTAGTTACATTAATTTTAGGATATCCTCAGCTTCTGATATGTTCAAAGTTTGTAAACGGGGATTGATTCGTTTAACCAAGCCACTAAGCACTGTCCCGGGACCAATCTCATAAAAGGTATTAACTCCTTTATACATCATAT
>MNYE01000137.1 GCA_001873005.1 Dehalococcoidia bacterium CG2_30_46_9 | reverse complement strand
GGGCGATAAGGAAAAAATGACTATTATCGTCTTCAGCGGCGAAATGGATAAAGCTTTATCTGCATTTAATTTAGCTATTGGTGGGGCTACTTCGGGGATGGAGGTAGCCATGTTTTTCACCTTCTGGGGGCTTAATGTCATTAAGAAAAATGAAGGTGGTATCAAAAGTAAAGGGATAATGAGGAAAATGCTAAATCTTATGAACCGGGGTGGTGCCAAGAGATTACCTCTCTCCAAATTCCATATGCTGGGACTAGGGAAAAGGATGATGAAGAAGTTAATGAAAGACGTTAACTCTCCCCAGGTGGAAGAACTCATCGTTTTAGCCAGAGAGTTCGGGGTAAAATTCATCGCTTGCACCACCACCATGGGAATGATGGGAATTTCTAAGGATGCTTTTATCCCTGAAGTTGATAGTTTCGCTGGTGTGGCAACCTATCTGGCTCACGCCAGAGAAAGTAAGATAAACCTCTTTATTTAGGAGTTAACAAATAAAAGCAGATGAAACTTTAGATTGCGTTGGGCTTTATTGCCCTATGCCTATCGCCCATACTGCCAGAAAAATGAAAGAGCTAAAGCCTGGACAGGTGCTAGAAGTTCTTTCCGATGACGAGGGTATAAAGGAAGATATGCCTAACTGGTGTAAGACGACAGGCAATGAATTTTTGGGTCTCCAGGAAGAAAAGGGACTTTACCGCGTCTTCGTTAAGAAGTCGGGATAAGAGAAGTTACGTAAAATGAAAAAGTACAGGTGCACAGTTTGTGGGTATGTATATGACCCAGAGAAAGGATATCCCGATTCTGGCATCAGCCCTGGAACACCTTTTGAACGGTTGCCGGACGACTGGGTATGCCCCGTATGTGGAGCTAGTAAAGACGAATTTGAAAAGGAGGATTAAAATGGCTGTCAGAGAAATAAAACCAAATATCTATTCGGTAGGTGCCATAGACTGGGACAGAAGATTATTTGACGAACTTATACCTCTTCCTGACGGAACAACTTATAACGCCTACTTGATAAAGGGTAGTGAAAAGATAACCCTGGTAGATACAGTTGACCCGACAAAAGAAAATGAACTTGTAAATAATCTCAAGAAATCAGGCATCAACACTATTGACTATGTTGTTGCCAACCATGCTGAACAAGACCATTCTGGAGCAATACCTAAAATTCTGGAGCTTTATCCTAATGCCAAGGTGCTAACCAATCCAAGATGCAAAGATATGCTTGTGGACTTACTTTTAGTTGCCGCGGGTAAATTTATCACAGTAAACGATGGCGAGAGTATCTCACTAGGGGATAAAACACTGGAATTTATCTACGCTCCCTGGGTCCACTGGCCGGAGACGATGTTAACCTACCTGAAAGAGGATAAGATTCTCTTCCCCTGCGATCTTCTCGGTTCTCATCTGGCGACCAGTGATTTGTTTGTGTCTGATGAAGCAAAGGTCTATGAATCAGCCAAGAGATATTACGCCGAGATTATGATGCCTTTCAGAACGAACATTAAGAAACATCTGGAAAAGATAAAGAATCTGGAGATTGAAATGATTGCCCCAAGTCATGGCCCACTTTACAATAGACCTGAATTTATCCTGAACGCGTATAAGGACTGGATTTCTGATGAGGTAAAGAATGAAGTAATCATACCTTATATTTCAATGCACGGTAGCACCAGGAGAATGGTGGACTATTTTGTAGAGGCTCTGATTAAGAGAAACATAGCGGCAAAGCCGTTCAATTTGACTAAAACCGACATCGGAGAATTGGCGATGGCTCTTGTAGATGCCGCTACTATAGTAATTGCCTCGCCCACGGTCTTAGCTGGTCCACATCCAAGTGTTGTGTACGCAGTTTTCCTTGCTAATGCTCTAAGACCAAAAACAAAGTTTGCCTCTGTAATCGGTTCTTATGGTTGGGGTGGGAAGATGCTCGAGCAGATTACAGGAATGTTGACTAACCTGAAAGTAGAAATTATCGCACCACTGGTTGTCAAAGGATATCCCAAGGAAGGAGATCTCAATTCGTTGGACAGATTGGCGGATGAGATTCATAAGAAGCATAAAGAGCAAAATATAATCAGGTAGAGGAGTAGAGAAAGTGCCCAGAGCAATAATTGTTTATGATACTAGAAGCGGCAACACTGGAATGATGGCGAAAGCAATTGAAGAGGGGATGAAAGAAGCTGGAGTTGAAGTTCTGTCGAAAAGGACTGTGAGTGCAACCGCAAACGATCTCGCAGGCATTGACGCTGTGGTTCTGGGTGCCCCAACTTATCATCATGACCTGATAGCCTCGATGAAGACATTCCTTTTCGAGATGGAGAAGGCAAACTTAAAGGGGAAGGTCGGGGCAGCTTTTGGCTCATATGGATGGAGTGGCGAATCAGTCCAGATGATGACTGACACTATGAGGCATATCTTTGAAATGAACGTGATAGAGGCCGGATTGAAGATATTGCGCAGGCCAGGTGAGAGTAGCCTAAGACAGTGCCAGGAATTTGGGAGAAAGGTTGCTGAAAAAATAAAAATGACGCGAAGGTAAGGAGGCGATGAAATATGGAATAAACTTTAAGAATGTTTTGAGAAAGCAATCCCGTTGAGCCAAGGAGGTGAGTAAATGAGATTCTGAGACATTCCAAAAAGCAAAGAGGCGGAAGATAAGTGAAAGTATGTCTCGGTTATCGAGGTGCGTAGGAGCAAAGAGGAAAGTGAGGCTGATAAAGAGGAGGAAAGAAAAGATAAAGGAGGAGCAGCATGGAAGAAGTTAAGGAACAAGTAATTAGTCTTCCCCGACTGGGTGAGCCAGCACCGACTTTTGAAGCAATAACCACCCACGGAATGCTCAAGTTAGGGGATTTTAAGGGAAGCTGGTTGATTCTCTTTTCTCACCCGGCGGATTTCACCCCGGTATGTACCACGGAATTCATAGCTTTTGCTGAGATATATCCCGAACTGCAAAAGCGTGGTGTGGAGCTTCTAGGGCTTAGCGTAGACAGCGTTTCTTCGCATATTGCCTGGGTGCGCAATATAGAGGAAAAAACAGGGATAAAGATACCATTCCCCATAATTGCTGACCTGAGTAAAGAAGTTTCTCTCGCTTACGGTATGATTCACCCTGGTCAGAGTAAGACTGAAACTGTCAGGTGCGTGTTTGTAATAGACCCCAACCAGATTATCAGGACAATACTCTATTACCCGCTGACCACCGGCAGGAACATGGATGAAATAGTGAGAATAGTAGATGCGCTGCAGACGAGAGACAAATACACTGTAGCTACTCCAGCTAACTGGAGACCGGGTGATATGGTAATCGTGCCAGCGCCGAACACGCAGGAAATGGCTGAAGAGAGGCTCAAGCAGGGGTATGAATGTGTGGATTGGTATCTATGTAAGAAGAAGCCCTAAAATTATCTTTGTGGGAGGAGAATATGGCTTGTATTAGCCCTGATGGAAAACCCACCGAATCGGGTACTAAGATGCTCCGTGCGCTTAAGTCAGGATTGGGAGCGCCTGAAGAAATTGCCAAAAGTAGTGGACTTCCTCTATTCAGGGTTAGAAGTGGACTTAGGGAATTGATCCAGGCTA
>MNYE01000010.1 GCA_001873005.1 Dehalococcoidia bacterium CG2_30_46_9 | reverse complement strand
GGACCGCGGGGTCGAATTGGGCGAACGAGCCGTGAGATATCACCTCAAGTTCATGGATGAGCGCGGACTGACACAGCTGGTAGGGCGCCGTTATGGGCGTACTCTCACTGAACGGGGTATTGAGGAGGTAAAGTGTGCTCTGGTTGCCGATAAAGTCGGCTTTGCTATCTCCAGGATTGAATTGCTTGCGTTCCGCACGACCTTCGACTACGAGAAACACTGCGGCTCGATTCCGGTCAACGTATCTTTTTTCCCAGAAGAGAGGTTCAGCAAAGCGCTCCACGCAATGAGTCCTGTTTTTGAAGCAGGACTATGCGCAAGCGATCTGGTAGCAGTAGCTTCTGGAGGAGGGCAACTGGGGGGACTGGTCGTTCCACAGGGAAAGATGGGACTTGCCACTGTTTGCAGCATCGTGATTAATGGCTCCTTATTAAAGGCGGGTGTTCCTATGGACTCTCGATTCGGTGGCATACTGCAGATTCAAAATCACAAACCCATCCGCTTCGTTGAACTTATCTACTACACTGGTTGCTCCCTGGACCCTTCCGAGGTATTCATTAGGGCTAGGATGACTGACGTTCAGGAGGCAGCTAAGAGAGGACAGGGGCGGATTCTGGCTAACTTCAGGGAGATACCCGCCATCTGTCGTCCAATAGCCGAGGAGGTAATAACTAGACTCAGAGAGGCCGGACTTGGGAGCCTGTTCTTAATGGGGAATACCAGTGAGGCAGTGTGTGAGGTGCCAGTAGAGCTTAACAAGATTGGGATGATTCTGCTTGGCGGGTTGAATCCGGTAGCGGCTGCGGAAGAGGCTGGCATAGAAGCAGTGAACCATGCCATGAGCACCGTCATGGAGTATAGAGAACTAATCAGATTTAGGGAGCTGCGAGATGAAAGAAGTTAAAATCGTACCCTGTCTTGATGTGAAGGAGGGCAGGGTAGTCAAGGGAGTAAACTTTGTTAACCTGAGGGATGCCCGTGATCCGGTCGAGGGGGCGGCAGCCTACTGCAGAGAGGGTGCTGATGAGATTGTCTTCCTGGACATATTTGCCACTATGGAGAGTAGAAAAACAAGGTTAGAATGGGTAAGAAAGGTCTGTGAAGTGGTAACTGTTCCCTTTGCCGTAGGTGGTGGTATTGGCAGCATTGAGGACATGAAAGCATTATTTGACCTTGGTGTGGACAAAGTTTCTATAAACACCGCTGCTGTCAGGAATCCTGAGTTGGTAAGGCAAGCGGTGAAAGAATTCGGAAAAGAGAAGATCGTTATTGCTATTGATGGCAAGAAGAATCCACCGAATAGTGGCCTCCCCCGGTTGGAAGTGGTTGTCAAAAGTGGTAGGGAATCTACCGGGATGGATATAGTTAGGTGGGCCAAGAGGGTAGAGGAGTTGGGTGCTGGAGAAATCCTGCTTACCAGTAAGGATGCTGACGGCACCAAGCAAGGCTACGATTTAGAGATGACCAAAGCGGTGGCTGAGGCAGTGACGATACCAGTCACAGCGTCGGGAGGTGCCGGCAAGTTGGAACACCTTTATGAAGCTGTAACCATTGGCAAAGCGGCGGCCGTCTTAGCTGCTTCCGTCTTCCACTTTCGAGAGATATCTATACCTGAAGCCAAAAAATACCTTAAAGACAGGGGAATACCGGTAAGAATATAAAGGAGGTTAAACGATGTCATTAAGCAAACCAAACGCTAGTCCAGCAACACTAACTACAACCAGAGTGGCGCCCTCACCTACCTCGGGATTATGTGTGACCTGTGGAGATGGTTGTCCCGGCTATTGCGAAGTGGGAAGGTCGGCTCTTAGAGGAAGAGAAGTCATCTATCCGCAACCTTTTGGGAAGATTACTGCCGGGTCGGAGAAAGATTACCCCGTCGATTTTTCTCACTTCAATATTCAAGGAAGCTGCGTGGGGGCAGTTGGCATTGAGGCGGACTCAGATAAAGCCGTTTTTTCAGCTGTTGACCTTTCAACCGAAATTGGTGCTGAAGGCGGAAAAATCAAAATGAAGGTCCCCTTCTTTACCGGGGCTCTGGGTTCAACGGAGATAGCCAGGGTAAACTGGGAAGGTGCAGCTATTGCGGTTGGCATTTGCGGTGCCGTCCTTGTTTGTGGCGAGAATGTCTGTGGTATGGATCCGGCTGCGGAATTCAGGGATGGGAGGGTTATGAGGTCACCGGAGCTGGAAAGAAGGGTCAAGTTGTACAAAGACTGGTATGCAGGCTATGGAACGCTGCTAGTGCAGGCAAATGTAGAAGATATCCGCCTTGGCGTCCCAGAGTATGCCGTAGAAAAGCTTGGGGTTGAGGGTATTGAGATAAAGTGGGGTCAAGGTGCCAAAGATATCGGTGGTGAGGTTAAGCTACCGACTCTCGAGCGGGCACTACAGCTCAAGAGGCGGGGGTACATTGTTCACCCTGATCCGGAAAATCCCTATGTGCAAGAGGCACACAAGCTGGGTGGTATAACTGAGTTTGAGCGACATTCTCGCCTAGGAATGGTGGATGAGGAATCGTTCTTAAAAGAAGTGGAAAGAATAAGGAAAATAGGAGCGAAGTATGTTACCCTCAAAACCGGAGCCTACAAGGCATCAGACCTGGCCCGGGCAGTTAAATTCTCCTCAGAGGCTAAAATAGACCTGCTCACCGTGGATGGTGCTGGTGGGGGGACGGGGATGAGTCCATGGCGAATGATGAATGAGTGGGGCATCCCAACCATATACATTGAGAATCTTCTGTATAAGTTCCTCAAGAGGCTCGATGAGAAAGGTAAATTCATTCCCAGCTGCGCCATTGCTGGTGGTATTGCTTTAGAGGACCACATATTCAAGGCTATAGCCTTGGGCGCCCCTTATATAAAGGCAGTATGCATGGGTCGGTCAACCCTTACCGCCGCTATGGTGGGGAAGACGCAGGGACAGCTCATGGAAGAGGCTTATGGGAAAGGTAGCAAAGAATACCAGGAAGCCCTGTTTCGGACATTCATTGGAGCGAGGGAGCTTAAAGAGAGGTATGGCGAGGATTTCAAGAAGATACCGCCAGCGGCAATAGGCATCTATACTTATTATGACCGACTAGCTACTGGCTTGAGGCAACTTATGGCGGGAGAGCGCAAATTTGCCCTCAGGTTCATAGACAGAAAGGACTTGATGGCACTGACACGGGAAGCAACGGATGTTTCTGGTATCCCCTATGTAATGGAAGCGGATATGGAGGAAGCGGAGAAAATATTAGCCCTGAAATAAGTTCAGGGGAAAAAGGAGGAGACATGGCGAATCTAATATGCCCTCAATATTGTCCTTTACCCTTTTGCGAGGCTTCATGTCCATCGGGCGCTATCACTGTCAACGCGAAAGAAAAAAATGTCTATGCTGACCCTGATAAGTGCAACCGGTGTGGAATCTGCCGCGTAATGTGCCTGACGTGGAGCCAAGACAAGCGTCTTGAACAGAGAAGACCCTGGATTTCCTCGGATTGGATTCGACCTCGTACCGGCTAAGGGCGACGTTTTATGGAAGAACTGGAGGAACAGCTTCTCAGAGAAGTTTTGTCGTTTTATCGAGGCAAAAAGAATGAGCTGATCCCGATTTTGCTTGAGGTTCAAGGTAATTTCAGCTACCTGCCCGAAGATGCTATCCAGCTAATTGCCAGCTTTCTCAATATAGCGGAAGGTGAGATCTATTCAGTAGCCTCTTTTTATGCCCAGTTTCGGCTGTTACCCCTGGGGAGACAGTGCGTCACAGTTTGTCGCGGCACTGCCTGTCATATCCGTGGCAGCCACCAGATTCTTCAAGAAATAGAAAAGGCGGTTGGCGTCAAGGAAGGGGAAACTTCGTCTGACATGGAGTATACCCTGGAAACTGTTGCTTGTATCGGTTGCTGCGCTCTAGCGCCCTGTCTGAGGATTAATAATAATGTTCATGGTGAGATGACTCTAGAGAAGGTAAGAGGACTTTTCAACCCTGAATCAAGTTCAGGGCTCTCCCTCGACGGGAGAGGGTAAGGGTGAGGATGATTAAGAAGCAATACAGTCTTACTGTCTGCCAGGGAACCGGTTGTATCTCTGGAGGAGCCGAAGATATTTTCTCTTCACTGGAAGATGAGATAGATAGGCTCAACCTAGGAGAGGGCATCAGAATTAAGCGTACTGGCTGTCATGGCTTCTGCCAGCGAGGACCTCTGGTTGTTGTTGACCCTGAAACAAGTTCAGGGCTTTTTTACTCAAAAGTTGCGCCGGGAGACGTATCAGACATTATCCAATCGTTCTTGCCCGGGGGGAAACCCGTAGAGCGTCTGTTTTATCGCGACCCTGCTAGTAGTAAACCTATCCCCAATTACCATGATATCCCTTTTTATAGAAAGCAGGAGCGCATCGTACTGCGCAATTGTGGACATATAGACCCTGAGGATATAGATGATTACCTTGCTACTGGTGGTTACCAAGCATTGCGCAAGGCTCTTTTTGAGATGACACCTGAGCAAATTATCGCTGAGGTGAAGCAGTCGGGACTTCGCGGGCTGGGGGGCGCTGGATTTCCCGCTGGACGAAAGTGGGAAGCTACTTTCAGAGCAGGCGGCAACGAAAAGTACGTGATCTGCAATGCCGATGAAGGCGACCCAGGGGCATTTCAAGACCGCTCAGTATTGGAGGCAGACCCTCATTCTGTTTTAGAGGGGATGGTTATCGCTGGCTATGCTGTCGGCGCTAGGCGCGGTTTCATTTATGTCCGCGCCGAATATCCCCTGGCGGTAAAGCGTCTGCGAATTGCCATCACTCAAGCCAGAGACAAAGGGTTTCTTGGTAGAGATATTCTGGGAAGTGGATTTGGGTTTGACATAGAGATTTTTCGAGGGGCTGGTGCCTTCGTTTGCGGCGAATCTACAGCCCTAGTTCTCTCGATTGAAGGCAAGAGGGGAATGCCCAAACCGCTTCCGCGCCCTCGCACTGCTGAGGTAGGGTTGTGGGGTAAACCGACCTTACTCAACAATGTAAAGACCTTTGCCAATATTCCACTGATTATTGTTCGCGGCTCAGAGTGGTTTGCCAGCCGAGGCACTGAGACGAGCAAGGGAACAGCTATCTTTTCGCTGACTGGCAAGGTAGCCAACTGTGGTCTGATAGAAGTGCCTATGGGAACCAGGCTTCGGGAGATTATCTTTGATATCGGGGGAGGCGTTCCTGGGGGCAAGGCATTTAAAGCAGTCCAAACTGGTGGACCTTCGGGCGGTTGTATTCCAGCTAGCTTGCTGGATATGCCAGTAGACTTTGATTCGCTCACCGCTGCCGGCTCAATGATGGGTTCTGGAGGCATGGTGGTGATGGATGAAGATACCTGCATGGTTGACGTGGCACGGTACTTTCTCGATTTTACTCAGAGGGAGTCCTGTGGTCAGTGCATCCCCTGCCGGGTAGGAACGAAGCAGATGTTTAGCGTTTTAGACGATATAACTACAGGGCAGGGCAGACCAGAGGATATTGACTTGCTTTTGGAGTTGGGCGAGTCAGTAGCAGGCACGTCTCTTTGTGCCTTGGGGCAGACTGCACCTAATCCAGTACTGACTACTATCCGCTACTTCCGTGATGAATATGAAGCTCATATCCATGAAAAGCGATGCCCGGCTGGTGTTTGCCAGGCGCTTGTCTCCAAAACACCCTCTCTCTCGAAGAGAGAGGGTGAGGGTGACAAATGATGGACAAGGTCTCGTTCACCATTGATGGTTTAGAGGTCGTAGTCGATAACGGAACATCGGTTTTAGAAGCGGCACTGCGAAACAACATTTACATTCCCCACCTTTGCTATCATCCTGACTTGGAAGCTCGAGGCGCCTGCCGACTATGTATTGTCGAGATTGGGGGTGGGGAACTCGTAACCTCCTGCCGAATGCCGGTAGAATCAGGGATGGTAGTTAAGACGAAAAGCCCGAAGATTGAGAAGATAATCCGCCCGGTAGTTGAGTTACTTATCGCTGACCATCATGCCAGTTGTGCAAGCTGCCCGAGCAGCAGCCACTGTGAATTGCAAAAGCTAATGGCTCATCTTCGTATCGATAGGAGGCGGGTGCGTCGCCTCAGATTACCAAAAGTTAAGGCGCCGTTAGATACCACCAACCCGTGTTTTGATTACGACCCCAACAAATGCGTGCTTTGTGGAATTTGCTTGCAAACCTGTGAGAGTATTCACCGGGTCAGTGCCCTTTATTATGTCGGTCGGGGCTACACCACCAGAATTGCTTTCTACGGGGATAAGTCCAGGTGTGAATCATGCCGGGAATGCGTGACCAGATGCCCGGTCGGTGCTTTGATATCTAGGAAGACGTAGCTCCCGATTTTCCTTCAACTGCTCTCAACCCTGAACTTAATTCAGGGCTTGTATATCACTACCAGCAACTGCAGAATGAAGGAGCGTGGCATTAGCACTTATGGTGGTGTCCTTACCCACAACAGTGTGCCTGAGAACAGCATTTTTACCTATGGCAACGCCTTGCCATAACACTGCTGTCTCTAATGTTACACCTTCTGCCAAAGAGCAATCTGAGTTGATGGCTACAGGTCCTTTGATGCACACATCCTGGCCGATTTTACAGTTACTGCCTATAATTACTGGTCCAATTATTTGTGCTGAGGGATGAACAGTGCATCTTTCCCCGTAGCGCACCTCATCTTTGCCGAAGGTACCGAGGAGAGCACTTCTTGCTTTAGAGAGAAGCAAGTCGCAGTTTAATTGTAAATATTTTCGCGGGGTTCCCATATCTAGCCAGTACCCTGAATCAAATTTCAGGGCATAGAGTGGTTCTCCCAGTTGGAGAAGAAGGGGGAAAAGCCCACTCTCAAACATGTAATGAGTATTATCCGGCACATATCCTAGAACTTCAGGCTCAATTATGTAGATGCCAGCATTAATCCAGTTAGTGGTTACCTGATCCCGTGAAACAAGTTCAGGGCTTGGTTTCTCAATAAAGCGTCTTACCCTGCCATCGCTCTCGGTTTCAACTACTCCGTAGGCGGAGGGATTCTCCACACGGGTCAATGCGATGGTAACTTTGGCTGCTTTTGCCCGATGGAAAGCGAGCATCTTGGTAAGGTTCAGGTCAGTAAAGATATCACCATTAAAGGCGATAAAGGTGTCAGAAAGATGTTGTTCGGCATTTTTTACCGCTCCAGCCGTTCCCAGTGGCTTATCCTCCACAGCATAAATTAACTTCACGCCCAAGCCAGTTAGTTGGCCAAAATAGCCCTGAATAGCTTCAGAAAGGTAACTTGTAGCTAAGACGGCCTCTTTTATCCGATATTTCTTGAGATAAGCGATGGTATGCTCCAGGAAAGGATAGTTTAGTACTGGCACCATTGGCTTAGGGATACCATATGTCAGAGGTCGCAAGCGTGTGCCTTCACCACCAACCAGTACAATTGCTTTCAAAATTTAGTCCACCTTTCACTAGTCTATAGTCATTAGTCTTTAGTCTCTGGACTTCGGACTATCGACTATTGACTCTCAGACTTTTTGGTTGTTACTTCTTAAAGTAGCGCCTAGTTCCAGATTCAACTTATCAAGCATTTGCTGTTGAATCTGGTCAATTTCCTCGTCGGTTAGAGTGCGTTCCGGCGATTGATAAGTGATTCTTAAAGCGAAGGATTTTTTGCCTTTGGGTATCTGTTCTCCCCGGTAGAGGTCGAATAAGGTTACCTTTGTCACCAGGGGAAAACTTTGTACTATTTTGGCTACTTTTTTATAAGGTATCTCTTCATCCACCACAAGAGCAATGTCTCTGGAAACATTGGGAAATCGTTGTATCGGTTGATACCTCATGGCAGGTAGCTGAGAATGGACAATTTTCAGTAACTTTTCCAGGTCAATTTCTATAAGGTAAACTTCACCAGAAAGTTCGAAGGCTTTAGCTACCTTTGGATGTAGAAGACCCACAATGCCCACTTCCTCATTTTCGCTGATTATATTAACCCTTGCCTCCTGAGTCAGTCCTGAACTTGATTCAGGATCATTGTCATTCGGCTTAAAGCTTGTTTTCAATTTTAGTTGGTTCATTAGTGCCTCGATGATACCTTTAGCATCAAAGAAGTCAATTGGTTTAGTATCACCCCGCCAGGACATTTCTGCTCTTGGGCCGCTAAGCACGGCACAAAGCATCTCCTTTTCCCAGGGTAGCTCTCTTTCTCCCTGGGATTGCTTTCCCTTCGTTTCACTCAGGGTCGCAACGACGGGGGTAACAAGGAGGCCCTCCCCTCCACCCCCCTTATCTGGCGAGGGGTGTGAGGGATGCTGTGGCAAAAAAACCTTGCCAATCTCAAACAGCCTAATACCCCCTGGCTCGTGTCTCTGATTGTGGTGGAATGTGCTCAAGAGTCCAGCACGTAGATTGGTACGCAAATATTCTTGCTCCCTTGTCATCGGGTTAGCTACTTTTAGAGGTGGAATTTTCAACTCAAGGTTTGGAGAAAGTTTTTGTAATTTCTCCAGACTGACTAAAGTATAGGTTACTGTCTCTTGAAAACCACAGCCAACCAGAAAGTTGCGTAATTTTTTCTTAAGATTGCTTCGCTGCGCTCCCAATGACAACATTGATTCTTGTTGAGGCAAAGAAGAGCCAAGCCTGGTCACAGGAACTTTGTCATAACCGATAATACGAACCACTTCCTCGACAAGATCGGCAGCAGACTTAATATCGCTCCGCCAGTAAGGGGGGGATACCGAAATTTGTGAAGGGGAAATTTCCTGGCAGACAAAACCCAGGGAACTCAATACCCCGGTAATCTTATTAATGCCTACCTTCAACCCGGTAAGGCGCTCCACTTCGTAGGCAGAAAAGGCTATCATTTTTGGCTCTGATTTCCCTGGATAGGCATCAACTATGCCTCTGGCTGCTTTACCTCCAGCCATCTGTAGTAATAGTTGTGTAGCCCGTTTCAGTGCTGGCATAGCCAGATTAGGATTTAGCCCTTTATCAAAGCGTAGCGAAGCCTCATTTTGTAGCCGAAGGTGGTTGCTTCCTCTGCGGATAGTTGCCTGGTTGAAGTTTGCTGATTCCAGGAGAACAGTATTAGTTTCCTTGGTAACCTCGGTATCCCATCCCCCCATAATCCCGGCAATAGCAACAGGTCTCTCCTTATCAGCAATAACCAGTATAGCGGGGTTTAGCGTGCGCGCGACTCCATCGAGCGAAGTTATTTTTTCATCATCAGCAGCACGCCGCACAATAATCTGGGGGGTACCATTGCCTTCCTTTAAACTATGGTAATCAAAAGCATGAAGAGGTTGACCATATTCCAGCATCACGTAATTAGTAACATCAACTATATTGCTAATGGGTCGCATACCACAGTTCTTCAAGCGTTGTTGCAGCCAATCAGGGGAAGGTCTATCCTGAATCAAGTTCAGGACTAAACTAGCACAATACCTGGAACATAACTCTGGTTCGACTATATTAACAGAGACAAAGGAATTTATTGGAGTTTCGCTTTCTTCATAATGAAGTTCGGGTAAATGCACTTTCTCCCCGGTGATAGCAGCTATTTCGCGGGCAACGCCAAT
Source organism: Dehalococcoidia bacterium CG2_30_46_9 (assembly GCA_001873005.1). Classification (GTDB taxonomy): domain Bacteria; phylum Chloroflexota; class Dehalococcoidia; order GIF9; family AB-539-J10; genus CG2-30-46-9. The sequence continues at coordinate 7,794 of MNYE01000010.1, read as the reverse complement.
TATGGATAAACAATCGGGGCGGTTAGGCGTTACATCAATGTCGAGAATTGCATCGCCTAGATATTCGCTAAGGGGAATACTTAAGGGAGCCTCTGGCGGCAGCACCATAATGCCTTCGTGGTTATCAGAAATACCCAACTCCTTCTCGGAGCAAACCATACCCTCAGATGCAATGCCCCGAATTTTGGCTGGCTTTAGCAATATAGTTTCCCCTGTATGACCATCTATCAATTGAGCTCCAACAGAGGCGAAAGGCACTTTTTGTCCTACGCTAATATTGGGGGCACCGCAAACAACGGTAGGCGAGCCCTTACCAATATCAACAGTGGCCAGTTTGAGACGGTCGGCATTGGGATGAGGATTTATGGCTGTTATTTGCCCGACTACAATATTATTCCAGGTGGCACCAATAGTTTCTATGGTCTTCACCTCCATGCCGGCCATTGTTAATCTCTCAGCTAGTTCCTTAGGAGTAAGCTTGAGGTCAACATATTCCTTAAGCCATTTAAGAGAAACCTTCATGAAAATCAAACACAAACCAAAATTAAAATCAAAAGCCAAAAATTAAAAATCAAAATGACAGATCAAAATTCAAATATTCAATTTCTAACTTTTGATTTTTGCATTTTGATATTTGATCTGCTTTAGAATTGTCTTAAGAACCTCAGGTCATTACCGTAGAACAAGCGAATGTCATCAATGCCGTAGCGGAGCATAGGTATTCGTTCAACGCCAAGCCCAAAAGCAAAGCCACTATAAATCTCGGGGTCAATGTCAACTCTCTTAAGGACATCAGGATGAACCATGCCGGCACCCAATATCTCAATCCAGCCGCTGTAGCCACACAGGCGGCAACCAGCTCCATTGCAAGTTAAACATGTAATAGCCACCTCTACTCCAGGTTCTACAAAGGGAAAGTAGTCGCAGCGGAACCGCACTTTTCTTTCCTCACCAAAAAGGCAGCGACAAAAATCAAACAATGTCCCCTTTAAATCAGCTAGGGTAATATTTTTATCTACTGCTAGACCCTCCACTTGATAGAACATAGACTCGTGAGTAGCGTCAGTTGCTTCATATCTGTAACATCGTCCCGGCACCACCACTCTTATTGGTGGTCGCCTTTGCTCCATAACTCGGATTTGCATTGGCGATGTATGAGTGCGTAAAAGCCGGCTCTTTTTATCCCTGTCAGAATCTATCCATAGGGTAGCGAACATATCGCGTGCTGGATGGTCTTGAGGGATGTTCAAAGCTTCAAAGTTATAGTAATCCCATTCCACATCAGGTCCTTCAACAACTTGAAATCCCATATTCTGAAACACTTGACAGATTTCCTCCAGTGTTTGAGTTATAGGATGAAATCGTCCACTAGAAATAGGTTGACCAGGCAAGGTAACATCTAACCTTCTACCCTCTAGAGAAGAAAGCAAAAGAGCTTCTCCCAGAATCTCCTCTTTTTCCTTCAGGGTTGCCTCTAAAGTTTTCTTGATTGTGTTAGCGCGGGCACCTGTACTCCGTCGTTCCACCAAAGGTAAAATAGACAAGGAGTGCAAAATCTGGTTTAACCGGCTTTTTTTGCCAAGATAGCGGATTCGCCATTGCTCCAGTTCTCTGGAGCCAGTAATTTTGTCCAGTTCAGCAAGAGCCTTTATCTGAAGTTTTTCAAGTTCTTCTAGCATTCTTGACTGTTGACTATTGACTGCTGACTATTGACTGTTACCAGCTTAATAAAATCATCTGGTTTATTAACAGCCATTTCGGCTAGCATTTTGCGATTTACCCCTATATTTGATTTTTTCAGTGTGGCTATAACCTTGCTATAGGAAAGTCCGTTGGCTCGAGCCGCGGCATTGATGCGCATAATCCATAATCTCCTGAAGTCGCCTTTCCTTTCACGGCGATGGCGATAAGAATAGTCCAGCGCATGAACCATGGACTCATGGGCGCGTTTGTAGATATGATGACGCTGTCCACGGTGTCCCCGGGTTAATTCCAGCACTGCTTTGTGTCGTCTATGAGTAGTTTTCCCACTTCTAGCTCGTGGCAAGATTATCCTCCTTTTAAACTAGTAGTTGCTCAATTCATTGGGCGATTATGCCTGATAAATCAGGCAACTACTATTGACTATTGATAAGCCTCTTTATTCTTTTTTTATCGGCTGTAGAGATTGGTATTAATTCATCGTAAAGGCGTTTTGTCCTGGGGGCTTTGTTTCGTCTCAAGTGACTTTTGCCACATTTAGTGCGCATGATTTTACCACTGCCTGTCACGTGGAAACGGCTTTTAGCTCCTTTGTGAGTTTTGAGTTTTGGCATTTGTTTTTGCCTCCTGACCTTTGACTTTTGATTTTTGATTTTTGAAGGCGGGTGTTAATACCAGAGCTATATTCCGGGAGTCATTAATCGGGTTGCTCACCGTAGCTATCTCCTTCAATGTCTCGGCTACTTTTTGCAGCACCTTCCAACCATGCTCTGGGTAAATGATTTCACGTCCTCTGAATCTTAACCAAATCCGTACCTTATTACCTCCTTCCAGCAATTCTTTGGCCTTCTCTATCTTTACCTGTAAGTCATGCTCGTCGATCCGGGGTCGGAAGCGAACCTCTCTGAGTAAGGTAGCTTTTTGCCCCTGCTTAGCTTTTCTCTCTTTCTTGGTCTGTTCATATTTATATTTTCCATAATCAAGAACACGACATACTGGTGGAGTTGCCTTTGGTGCTATTGCTACCAGGTCGAATCCTCGTTCCTGAGCAATTTGCAGTGCTCGTTGAAGAGGCATCACGCCTAGCTGTTTTCCGTCCTCTCCTATGAGCCGAACTTCACTGGCTCTAATCTGTCTATTAATTGGTAATCTGTTGACTATGCTCTACTGCCCCCAAACAGTTCAGGATTTTGCCTCTATAGCTGCCTTTATTCTTTCTTTAATTTGTCCTATGTTTTCCCAGCCAATATCTTCACCGTTCCTTAAGCGAATTGAGACACCGTCGGAAGCCATCTCTTTATCCCCGATTATAAGCATAAATGGAATTTTCTCAAGTTGGGCTTCTCTTATCTTTAAGGTCATTCGCTCCGAACGATCATCAACTCGAACACGGATATTTTCCCGAGCAAGCTCATTACCTACATGGTGAGCATAACTCACATGGCGGTCTGCTATAGGAATTATAGCCGCCTGAACTGGGGATAGCCATACAGGAAAAGCACCACCATAGTGTTCAATAAGACAAGCTAAGAAACGTTCCATGCTTCCCAGGACAGTGCGATGTATCATTGTTACATTACGTTCCTTGCCATCTTCCCCAATATAGCAGACATTGAAACGCAATGGCAAATTAAAATCAACCTGGATAGTAGGACCTTGCCAAGCATGTCCCAGAGCGTCCTTGATTTTGATATCAATCTTTGGACCGTAGAAGACCCCCTCGCCAGGGTCTATTTCGTAAGGCAAATCAAGTTTTTCTAGAACATGCTGCAGAGATTGTGTCGCTTGCTCCCATATCTCAAGGGTGCCGGCATATTTTTCGGGACGCGTAGACAACAGCAAATCATAATTCTTGAAGCCAAAATTATTCATCATAAATTGCGCTAATTTTAGAATTCCGGCTACTTCCTCTTCAATCTGATCGAACCGACAGAAAATATGGGCGTCATCTTGGGTAAATCCCCTTACTCTAGCCAGACCATACAATACGCCGCTGCGCTCATAGCGATATACTGTGCCCAATTCAGCATATCGCAAAGGTAGCTGACGATAACTGCGTGTCTGACTCTTAAAAATCAAAATATGTCCCAGGCAATTCATGGGCTTAAGCATATATTGTTGCCCTTCTATTTCCATAGGTGGGTACAAATAATCTCGGTAAAAGTCCCAGTGCCCGCTAGTTTTCCACAAGTCTAACTTGGCAATATGGGGAGTATAGACTATATCGTAACCCCGTTTAGCATGTTCAGCTTTCCAGAAATCCTCAATAATCTGCCGAATCAAAGCTCCTTTAGGGTGCCAGCAAATTAAGCCAGGTCCAATTTCCTCATGAATACTGAAGAGGTCAAGTTCTTTGCCCAGCTTTCTGTGATCTCGTTTGGTAGCTTCGGCTTGAAGAGATAAATAATCCTCGAGTTCAGCTTGTGTAGCAAAAGCCACACCATAAATTCTTTGCAGCATGGGACGATTTTCATCTCCACGCCAGTAAGCTCCGGCTATATGGGTGAGTTTGAATGCTTTTATCTCACCAGTAGAAGCCACGTGAGGACCACGGCATAAATCAGTGAAGGTACCCTGCCGTCCCTCGCCAGATAAGGTGGGAGGAGGGGAGGGTCTCCTTTCTAATTGTCCCTCGCCAGATAAAGGGTGGGGCGGATGAGGGCCACCTTCAGTCCTGTAAATAGTTACCGTGCTGTCAGGAAGCTCGCTAATAAGTTCCAGTTTATATGGCTGAGCGGCAAAGATACGATGTGCTGTGTCTTTGTCCACTTCCTCCTTTATAAAAGGCAAGTTGTCATTAATGATTTCCCTCATTTTGTTTTCAATTACGGGTAAATCTTCGGGTATTAATGGGCGCAATAGGTCGAAATCATAATAGAAACCATTCTCAATGGGTGGCCCTATGCCGAATTTGGCCCCAGGAAAAAGAGATTGTACCGCTTGGGCTAAAACATGAGCCGCAGAATGTCGCATTACTTCCACATGCTCATCTTTTCCTCTGGCCATCATTCCGAATTTTGTATGGAGTGGACGGTTAATCACAAGCTAAGTCGCATTTTCAACTATGGTATCTCGTCGAAATCTTTATGTAAATCTCCCTTGCCTATCAACGACAATGGGCGATACTGGACTTGAACCAGTGACCTCTGCGATGTCAACGCAGCGCTCTAACCACTGAGCTAACCGCCCGTCCCTCACCAGTTCCGCACATTTAGGACAGGTTACTTCCATAGTAAGAAGTCTCCCCATCACTCTCTCTACCAGGGAAGTAATTACCGAATCCATACTATCCAGCCTATGATTTATTATATCAAGTCGCTCGGCTACTTGCTTTGTCTCCAAGTCCTGTTCAGCCGATTTGATTGAACTATTCTTATCTTGTGCAGCCAACTTATAGGCTTTTCTCCACGACGCCCAATGATTCTAATTCACCCCTGTCTTCTTTTACCAACTTATCTATCTGTTCAGATACAGTACGCTCTAGATACTTGCGAAAAGCCGCTTTGGCTGCTGGTGATGAGCGCACCGCCTCTTTAACCTTCTGCCACTCGTCCGAAATAATTTTGCTTATCTGTTCAGCACCTACAGGTTCTTTCCCCTGCCACAAATCTTCTATCTGATCTAGAATCCTGTTGGTCATGGCTCTCTTAATGCGATCAAAAGAGAGTATTTCCTCCATGGAATACGGCTGTCCCGTTTTTCTTTCGCTCATGAACTATCACCTCCAATTAATATTTGCCATTATCATAAATTTGGTAAGAGGATTTGTCAAGCTGGATTTAGCTTTTATTATGGTAAAATTCCCCAGAAAATAGCCAGCCGGCTTTTTCATCACTGGGTTATGAGCAGCCGCTCGTGAGGTTTTTCTAAGATAAGAGATGACTGGACTTGATATGCTATAACGACGTGGTATAATTAGCAGTTTAGGATTGAGAGTGCTAAATGGAGGTGACAAAGTGAATTGTGCCGTTTGTGGAAGCCCCTTACTTTTTGATAGAGTAGCTTTTCATTGTTCTTGTGGAGTTTTCGTTCATAGTTATTGCTGGGACAAACATGTATTGCAGGCTCATAAGCCGGCTTTTGAGATGGGTACCATTAATTTGAATGGTGAATTCAAGATAATTGGGAGCAAACTGCCAGAGGAAATACAGAATAAACAAGTAGTAACACTTGCTAAGAGAGAAATCCCGGAGGTATAGAAATGCCTACTTATCAATATCAATGCCACAAATGTAAGACGAAATTTGAGATTAGGCAGACCTTTAATGATAAGTCAACAGCTATTTGTCCTTTATGCCATGGAAATGCTGGTCGCCTTTTTTCACCTGTCCCTATTATATTTAAGGGGCCAGGGTTCTATGTCACTGATTGCAGGATAGAAACAGAAAGAAAGAAACCTGATAAAGCAGCGAAAGATGACGGAAATAGTCAGGGGAGATAAGCCATGAAATGTCCAGTTTGTGGTAAAGAAGCTAAAACAAGATTGTATTACTGCGCTCGCTGTGCTGTTTACGTGCACACAGTTTGTTAGCAAAAACACATTGCCGAGGCTCATAAGAAATAGTGTCCCTGTAGCTCAAGAGGATAGAGCGGCTGCCTTCTAAGCAGCGGGTTGTGGGTTCGAGTCCCACCAGGGACGCCAGAAGTCGGTTAAAAGTTGACATTGCTACCTGATAAAAATACAATTAACAAAATGAGGATAAAATTAAGCAATAGCCAACTAGATAAGTTATCTCATCGTGTTCCATTTGGGGTGATATTAGATAAGCCAAGGGATGTTAAAGGTTTCCTTGAAATACTGGGCCATAACATGCCTTGGGATGAAATTGGGCTAGGTAAATTCGGTGACCCTCTCAGGAAGCCAATCGGGGTAACTTTCTCTGTTGAAGCAGTTGACGGTGGATTTGTCTGTGACGTTCATCCTGCCTTTGCTTGTTACCTTTCTAATCTTTTGACAACGGAATAAGAAGCCACTTTTGTAATTATGGGCCGTTAGCTCAGTTGGTAGAGCACCTGACTTTTAATCAGGTGGTCGTGGGTTCGAGTCCCACACGGCTCACGAAAGCTAACAAAGGATACCTGTCGGGGAATTTCTGAAAGAATCGTGGTGTAGAGCTTTTCCACCAAAAACAAAATCTCGAATATAACTGCCTTTGCCCCTGCCTCAATGCCAATGGGGGTTTGGGTGGCATAGTGAAGAGCACACAGTTTTCTGCTCATAAGACGCCCCTGGTGCCCTCCTCTAATGGTGTTCACAAATTTCTTTTCTGTCATCCTGGCAATAACTCCGGGCACAGGGCAAATAGAAAGGACAGACAAGGCAGTCAGACCACAGGGATTATTAAGGACCTGGGTAAACTCAGGGAAGAGTCCATCCAAGAGCACTTTAAGCAAATTCGTGATTCTCGTCCTCTCTTTCACTAACCGGCGATAGGCACTATAGGCAGCGCACAGTTCAGCATAAACCCCCTGCGATAGTTTAGTCCCGGTGAAGTCGCCAGTGCATAATAGCTGTGCTGCTGCTTCAGCATCACGAAAATCGTTTTTCCTACGGTTAATATCCTTTCCCTCCCGCCTTCGCTTCAAGGTGAATTGGTTAATTAAGCAAAACGGAGTGCTCTTTCATCTAGGAAATAGGCAAGGTTGCGCCAATAGTGACTGGCTGTCTCACATGTTTCTTTTTAGGTGGATCTACTCACACAGACTAGATATCCCACTGGGATTTGCTTAAGATTATAAACAATAACCCCTATTCTGAAGAAAACAACAGCATCTTCCATCCTATTGGTAGCAATATCTCCCTGATAGAGACGCTACTCCCTTATCGCCTTGATACTCTCCTTAACTCCTTTATCTTGGTCAGCGGTGATGGTGAATAGCACCTTACGCTCAAATTTGAAAAGTAAAAGTCCTTCTCTGTATCTTCTGGCCATTTTTTCCTCCAGAGTGATTTATTCTGTCTTTTAGTCTAATACAAACAAGGAGCTTTTTAAAGCTAAAGGAGCATTTTTAATCGCTGATCTTGGAGCGCCACACAAAGCTTGACAAAAAAGTAGCCCCAGGGTACACTCTTGGTCAATGAACCAAGAGTCT
>MNYE01000037.1 GCA_001873005.1 Dehalococcoidia bacterium CG2_30_46_9 | reverse complement strand
GCAACACTGAGCCATTCTTGGTCTCCACCAGTCCATTATCGTCGGTATGCCTGGGCCTTGATTTTGTGAAACGGATCAGAAGTTTGTTTGGGTAGCCTGGCTACTATGTGGTTTACGAATTCCGCGCCATTATCGGAATGAAAACCTCTTATGATGAAGGGAAACTGAACCAGCATGCTTTCCAGTACTGGTACCAGGTAGGCTTCAGATATCTTTTCCACTGAGGTTATGGTTTCCCACTGCGTTACCTCATTCACGTCATTGATATGGTATATTCCTTTGTCACCATTGAAATCCCCCTGATGAACCGTGTCTATCCGAATATAACCAGGCTGTCCCCTCGGATCCGGTTTCGCCCGCTCTCCAATCCTGGATACAGCTGGTTTCGTTTTGGTAAATCTCCTGGTTATATTCCTGTAGGTATTACTCCTCCGTAAGTTGTATAAATGAGCTACAGATATTCGGGAAATGTTCCCAAATGTCTTCCGTATTCCATTTTCTTCAGCTGCCCTGTCTGTTTATATCTTCTTATCAATCTGGATACCTGTGCTCTGGAATATCCTGTAATTCTTTCGATATACCGTCGTATCACCCCTTTCTCATCTCTCTTGAGACAATGATATTTAAATCTTATCAGCACCTCCTTTATCCAGCAGTATCTCTCCTCAGTAGTTAGACCCCTGAACTCTATTGCCTCACTCCCCTCTAGAAATTGTTTAACTTGTTCTATCGTCTGTAATTGTTTGTCGTTCATAATCAGTTGCATATCCCAATCATAAACGAGTTGCCTCATCTTCTCAGGCTCATCTTGTATTGGAAGAGACTTATACTTGACTTGTGCCGCTTTACTCATGCTATAATTAAAGGAATTTGATTAAAGTTTAAGGAAAGGAGGCAAAATGAAATTATACACATTACCCAAAAGTGCCTGGATTGCCAGCCATGTTCTTATTATGCTGGGCCTTATTTTCGCTACCATTTGGCTGTGGTCAGTCCGTCCTGGTGGCGCGGTTGCTTTTGCGGCAATTGGAGCCATGTGGTGCTTCGCTGGCGGTTTATGTGTCGTATTTGCTAGTGCCTTTGCCAAGCTAGCGGGTAAAAAATAATTGAGCTAGGGTTAAACTCCCTATTTGTTGCGACAAACTTTTTGTGTTATAATATTATCAAATGGCTACAGAGAAGGAAAAGGCGGTAGAACTGGCTCTCGAGCAGGTAGAAAGGCAATTTGGCAAAGGCTCTATTATGAAGCTGGGTCAAACCTCAATCAAGGTATCTGAGGATGCCATACCCACTGGTTCACCGAACCTGGATCTGGCTTTAGGTATAGGTGGCATACCCCGAGGACGGGTTACCGAAATATTTGGTTCTGAGGCTTCCGGGAAAACCACACTTGCTCAGCACATAATTGCCGAGGCTCAGAAACTTGGTGGCATTGCCGCTTATATTGATGTTGAGTATGCTCTTGACCCTGTTTATGCTGCTAATTGTGGCGTCAAGGTAGACGATTTATACATTTCTCAACCTGACTACGGTGAGCAAGCACTGGAAATTACCGAAACTCTAGTGAGGAGTGGTGGTATGGATGTGATAGTCATTGATAGTGTGGCCGCCTTAGTTCCCAAAGCAGAGATAGAAGGTGAGATGGGCGATGTTCATGTTGGCTTGCAGGCAAGATTAATGTCACAGGCTTTGAGAAAATTGACGGCTGCCATTGGTCGGTCCAGAACAGCGGTGATTTTTGTTAACCAGCTCCGGGAGAAAGTGGGCATTGTTTTCGGCAATCCTGAGGTAACTCCAGGGGGACGGGCGCTTAAGTTCTATAGTTCGGTGAGGATAGATTTAAGGAAAGGTGACCCCATTAAGCAAGGCTCGGAGATAATAGGTACTAAGGTAAGAGCCAAAGTAGTTAAGAATAAGGTAGCCCCTCCTTTCCGCAGCACTACCTTCGACCTTATGTTTGGTCGAGGTATAAGCAAAGAGGGAGACTTAATTGATTTAGGAGTGGCGGCAGGAATAGTAAAGAGGGCCGGAGTCTTCTTTGCCTACGGTGAGGCAAAGTTAGGGCAGGGCAGGGAAAACGCCAAAGAGTACTTAAGACAGCATCCTGAGGTTTCAGCGCAAATAGAGCGGGAAGTACGCAGTTCAGCGTCCCTCCCCGCCATTTCTCTGGATGTAGAAACAGTCGTGCCCGTTGAGTGAAATACCATCAGAAAATTGACCGATGATGCTACCCCTCAGCATTGTCTTAATGTTGCCTACCACTACCTCACTTATCGTGCCCGCAGTGAGGTGGAACTAAGGCAATATCTGCATAAGCGTGGCTTCGGTGATGAGGTTGTTGGGGAGATAATCACCAGGCTTAAAGAACAAGGCTTAATTGACGATGTTGCTTTTGCCCAATTCTGGCGGGATAGTCGCCTTTCTTCCAAACCAAGGAGCAAGAGGCTGATATCCCAGGAACTAAAGGAGAAAAAGGTAGCCGAGGATACTATTAAGCAAGTGACCAATGACATAGACGACGAAGAGAGTGCCTACAAGCTTGCTTGCTGCCGGGTGCACATGCTTGCTCACCTGGATTATCCCGACTTTCAGCGGCGACTATCTAATTATCTCGCCTATCGCGGCTTCAGTTACGATGTTATCAGACAGACGGTAAGTCGGTTGTGGAAGGAAAAACAGAGCAGAACTTGATGGTTTTCCCAATTTTCCTCTAAAATATAGTTTGCCCTGAACTTGTTTCAGGGTAGAGGGCCATTAGCTCAGTTGGTTAGAGCACGGTCCTGATAAGACCGGGGTCTGTGGTTCGAGTCCACAATGGCCCACCATAATTTCTCTCAGTTACTCCGAACGATTGTGTGGATGCTGATTTCTTGCTGTATTTTCTTCTACTCTCTACTGATGGAGATCAAGCCTTTCTTTATGGCTATCACCACGGCATGAGTGCGAGCATTGGCATTGAGCTTACGCAGAATAGAAGTTACATGGTTTTTGATCGTTTGCTCGCTAACATTCAGGATTTCGGCAATCTGCTTATTAAGGTAGCCTTGCGCCATATAGTTGAGAATTTCTGTTTCTCTAAGGGTGAGCGGCGAAACAAAACTTGCCGCCTCTTTCTCCCTGGAGAGCTCGTGGAATTGCTGTAGTATTTGATCAGCTACCTTTGGTCGGCTTAGAAGGCCTTCATTTATGGGGTGTTCCCCATGGGCACATAGTCTGACAACTTGCGCCAGGTCTTCCGGGGTGATTGCCTTTCCCAGATAAGCTGAAGCCTGAGCTTTGAGTGCCTGAAAAAATTGCTCATCATTGGGCTGAGGGCTGAGGATAACAACAGCTACGCTAGGTAGGCGCCGTTTTATGATGCGACACATCTCCAGGCTATCAAGAGAGGGGCTGTCTGTGCCTAAAAGCACCACATCAGGGAGCAAAGTCTCAATAGTGGAAACAACCTGCTCATCAGCCTCAGCTTCTCCACAAACCTCTATATCGCCTGCCTGGGAAAGAGAAGAACGCACCCCTTGGCGGAATAAAGCTTGTTGGTCAATAACAAATACTCTGATCATTTATTGCTTTTATCTATCAAGGTTGTTTAATAATGCTTTCCTCCTTGTCACCCTGAACTTGTTTCAGGGTCTCGTGAGATGCCGAAACGAGTTCAGCATGACAGTTGCTAAACGCTCTCATCTATCATCCTTTGCACTATATCGCCTGCCTGGGAAAGAGAAGAACGCACCCCTTGGCGGAATAAAGCTTGTTGGTCAATAACAAATACTCTGATCATTTATTGCTTTTATCTATCAAGGTTGTTTAATAATGCTTTCCTCCTTGTCACCCTGAACTTGTTTCAGGGTCTCGTGAGATGCCGAAACGAGTTCAGCATGACAGTTGCTAAACGCTCTCATCTATCATCCTTTGCA
>MNYE01000066.1 GCA_001873005.1 Dehalococcoidia bacterium CG2_30_46_9 | reverse complement strand
ACCTGGAGGTTTCGCCGAGTATGTTCGTCTACCGGCAATTAATGTGGACCGTGGTATATTTTCTCTGCCCGACGAGATATCTTTTGAAGAAGCTACTTTTATTGAGCCGCTGGCTTGTGTTTTGCGCGGGCAAAGATTAGCGCATATACAGCCGGGATATAGTGTGCTTGTTCTTGGCAGCGGCATCGCTGGGCTACTACATATAAAGCTGGCTCGAGCCCTGGGTGCTGTTCGCATCATGGCTACAGACGTTGTTGATTATCGCTTAGAGGCAGCATCAAGGTTTGGAGCCGATGTCGTCACTCATGCTAGGGAGTACACGCCAGCCTATCTAAGGCAGGTTAACGATGGCAGACTTGCCGACACGGTAGTAGTATGCACTGAAGCCACATCCGCTATAACCCAAGCGTTACAATCGGTGGAGCATGGCGGCACCATTGTCTTTTTTGCCTCTGTAGCTCCGGGTATCACCATTCCCCTACCAATGAATGACCTTTTCTTCCGCAACGAGATAACGCTTACCAGTTCTTATGGAGGCAGCCCAGCAGACTATGCCACGGCGCTGGAATTGATACGCTCTGGCAGAGTATATGTGCAGGATATGATTACCCATCGATTGGGATTGGCGGAAACAGGTCTGGGGTTCCAGATTGTCGCTCAGGCTCAGGATTCCATAAAGGTTATCATCGAGCCTCAGAGGTAGATAGAGGATATGACTGAAGAAATAATTAAATTGGAAGATGTGTGGGTGTATTATGATGGCGTGCTGGCACTGGAAGCGGTAAGTCTCTCTATAAAACAACAGGATTTTCTGGGCATAATAGGGCCGAATGGAGGTGGCAAAACTACCTTGCTCAAGGTTATTTTGGGACTACTGAAGCCAAACCGAGGGAAAGTGACTCTTCTGGGCAATCCTCCGGAGAAAACAAGAAAGTTTATCGGCTATGTGCCTCAACACAGCCTGTTTGAACGTGATTTCCCCATAAGCGTCTGGGAAGTAGTGCTGACGGGACGCTCTGGGCAGAGGGGAATGTTCAGGCAATATGTTAGAGAAGACAAAGAGTTAGCACATGAAGTTCTAAAAGAGGTGGGGATGATTGATTTCAAAGACAGGCAGATTGGTAAGCTCTCCGGTGGAGAGCAGCAAAGGATTTTCATTGCCAGAGCACTAGTAACGGAGCCAAAAATATTGCTGCTTGATGAGCCAACAGCCAGTGTGGATACTTCCATGCAAGCGGAATTTTACGACATCTTGGAGAGGCTGAAGCAGCGCATGGCAATAGTCTTGGTATCACATGATATTGGGGCTGTTTCTACCTGTGTAAATAAAATTGCCTGTCTTAACCGCCGGCTCTTTTACCACGGTTCCAAAGAGATAAGCCCTGAAGAGCTGGAGGCAGTTTATCAATGTCCTGTTGACCTGATTGCCCATGGCATTCCGCATCGAGTTTTAAGGGAGCACCACATAGAAATCAAAAATAAAAATGCAAAAGGCAAAAGTTAGAAATTAAATATTTGAATTTTGATTTGTAATTTTGGTGTTTGATTTTTGACTTTTAATTTTAAGAATGGATTTACTTGAGATTCTGAAAAATCCTATTATCGCTGGCATATTAGCCAGCATTGCCTGTGGTATTGTTGGCGCCTATGTGGTGGTAAAACGAATCGTGTTTATTAGCGGTGGAATTTCTCACGCCTCTTTTGGTGGCATTGGTCTGGGATATTTCCTCGGCATAGACCCTATTTTAGGGGCATTAGTTTTTTCCCTTGTCTCTGCTGTGACTATGGGCATGGTGTCGAGAAGAACAAGGTTGTCGGAGGATACCGCTATCGGAATCCTGTGGGCAATAGGTATGGCGATAGGAATTCTCTTTGTTTATCTTACCCCGGGCTATGCTCCAGATCTCATGAGTTACCTTTTCGGCGACATTTTGTTCGTATCCTCTCAAGAGATGATTTTGATGCTAATTCTAGATATCATCATAGGTTTGGTAGTTTTCTTGCTTTATAAGGAATTGCTAGCTATTTCCTTTGATGAAGAATTCAGCACTGTTGCCGGTCTTCCCACAGAGCGTCTGTATCTTATTCTCCTCTGTCTGGTGGCATTGACAGTGGTGGTATTGATAAGGGTTGTGGGCATAATTTTGGTCATAGCTTTGTTAACTATCCCAGCGGCAATGGCGCGTCAATTTACCCATAGTTTCAAGAAAATGATGCTGCTCTCCGTCCTTTGGGGCATTGTTTTCACTCAATGTGGACTATGGCTTTCTTATCTGCTTGATTGGCCTTCAGGAGCAACAATTATTTTGGTAGCAGGAATTCTATTCCTTGCCTCCTTTTTTGCCCTTCAGAGGCGGCGCCATGTTTGATCTTCTTAAGAGAACTGAGTCAGCGGTAAAGCGAAGTAAGGAAACTTGGTTTGGCAAGATAGCTCATGTTTTCGACCGGAACACGATTGAGGAGAAAACATGGGAGGAACTGGAGGAATTACTCATCTTGGCTGATGTCGGCGTAGAAACTACAAGCAAACTTCTTGATAAGGTGAAACAGCGAATGAAGAAGGAAAAATTAACACAGCCTTTGCCGGTAAAGGCAGCTTTAAAGGAGGAAATGCTGAATTTATTAAACATTAGTCAGTTTAGACCCCCTACCGCCCCTTGCCACCCCTTCATTATTCTTGTGGTGGGCGTAAATGGCTCAGGTAAGACTACCAGCATCGCTAAACTGGCTTATAGTTATACTTCTCAAGGCAAGCGGGTTATTTTGGCTGCGGCCGATACTTTTAGAGCGGCAGCTATTGAGCAACTTCAATACTGGGGCAAGGAAGTCGGAGCTCAAGTTATCGCGCATAAACACAGCGGTGATCCGGGAGCAGTTGTCTTTGATGCCATCCAGGCAGCATATAGCCGTCAAGCTCAAATGGTAATTATTGATACTGCTGGACGCCTCCACACCAAGTTCAATCTGATGGAGGAACTCAAGAAGATAAAGAAAGTAGCAGCTAAGCTGGATGCCTCTGCTCCCCATGAGGTTCTCCTGGTAATAGATGCCACTACAGGGCAAAATGGCTTGACGCAAGCCAAATATTTTACCCAAGCTGTGGGTGTAACCGATATTTTCCTGTCCAAGTTGGATAGCACAGCTAAAGGAGGGATAGTGTTCGCTATTTGTGATGAAGTGGGTATCCCCATTGCTTACATAGGCACTGGTGAGAAATTATCAGATATGGCACCTTTCGACGCCAAAATTTTTGTCAATGCTATACTACCTTAGACCGTAGTGCGACCTTTTAAGGTCGTGCCTTATTGCACGAGGCTAAAGCCTCGCACTACGGTAGCGAAGAATCTATGGTTATTATCAGTATAGACCCGGTTGCCTTCTCCATCGGACCTCTTGTTATCCGATGGTATGGAATCATGGTAGCACTGGCAGTTATCGCACTGCTAGTTGTTACCTTTCGGGAAACAAGGAAACTCAGTATTTCACCGGATCTTGTTTTTAGCCTTTTCCTCTGGGGCATCATCGGTGGCTTTATTGGAGGGAGGTTAGTGCATGTTATTGATCACTGGTCTTACTATGTAGCGAATCCAAGAGAGCTTGTTGGTTTTGCCGGACTAGCCCTGTACGGGAGTATCTTCGGCGCC
>MNYE01000046.1:247-3599 GCA_001873005.1 Dehalococcoidia bacterium CG2_30_46_9 | reverse complement strand
CTATTATAGCAACGCACCCTACACTGCAGAAGTTGCCAATTACCATACGAAACAAGTAGGATATAGTTTCTAGAAAGTAAGCCTTTTGGGAAGAGAGGTAAGAATGAAAGTAGCCAGAGTAGATGAAATAAGAGGGCTAGACAGGCGTGCCATAGAGGAATTTGGTATTTCAGAGGGACTTTTGATGGAAGATGCCGGAGAAGCAGTATATTTTGTCATATTAAACGAATTTGGGGTAAGGGGGAAAAGATTTGTCGTTTTCTGCGGTAGTGGCAACAATGGTGGAGATGGGCTTGTTGTCGCTCGAAAAATTCATTCAAATGATGGGGAGGTAAAGGTCTTTCTTTTGGATGAGGAAACTAAATTCAAGGGAGCAGCAAAAAGGAATTTTGAGATAGCATCTAAGATGCCCGTAGAAATTTGTAGGGTTAGCTCAATCGAGTCCATGAAAGCCGCTGTTCTTCATTCTGATGCCATTGTGGATGCTATATTTGGCACTGGTCTTACCCGGGAAGTTACCGGCATTTATAAGGATGTGATTCAATTAATCAACGAAAGCCAAAAAATGGTGTTTAGTGTTGACATACCTTCGGGGATAAATGGTAATACTGCAGAAGTGATGGGTGTAGCTGTTAGGGCAGATTATACGGTAACGTTTGGACTTCCCAAATTGGGAAACATTCTTTATCCCGGATACGCCAGAGGTGGGAAATTGTACCTCTCACATATCTCTTACCCAGCGGCACTTTACAATAGTGATGTCATAAAAGTAGAGATCAACAATCCCATAGAGCTTCGAGAGAGAGACAAAGACAGCCACAAAGGCGATTATGGGAAGGTTCTTTTCATCGCTGGCTCTTCCAGTTACCTGGGAGCGCCGTATTTTTCGGCCTTATCTTTCCTCAAGGCAGGAGGTGGGCTTTCTTACCTGGCGGCACCAAAGTCAATCTGCCCCTTCCTGGCAAGTAAAGGTAGTGAAATTGTCTTTCTTCCTCAGGAAGAGACAAGTTCAGGAAGTATAGCATTAGAAAACGAAGAGGCACTTTTGGAATTCTCAGAAAGGGTGGACATGGTTATCATGGGCCCGGGGCTTTCCTTAAACGAAGAGACACAAGAACTGGTACGGGAATTAGCGCAAGAAATTAAAAAGCCTTTGCTAATAGATGGTGATGGAATTACTGCTATTGTCAGGGACAAAGAGAAAATCAAGAACAGAAAGGCAGTCACGGTACTCACACCGCACTCTGGCGAGATGTCCCGGATTAGCAAAAAAGAGATTAGCGAGATAAAGAAAAACAGGATAGAAATTTTACAATGTACAACGGAAGAACTTAATGCCATGATTGTGCTGAAGGGAGCCCATTCACTTATTGGCTATCCTGATGGGAGTGTTTTCATCAATCTGAGCGGGAATCCAGGCATGGCTACGGCGGGAAGCGGCGATGTCCTGACGGGCACAATCGCTGCCATGTTCGGTCTGGGATTATCTCTGGAAGATGCAGTAAAGATGGGTGTGTTTATTCATGGATTTTCCGGCGACTTAGCGGCAAAGGATAAAGGTGAAGACGGAATAATGGCGCAAGACATATTGGATTATCTTCCTGCTGCGATGAAGCGGTATAGGGAAGATTTCAACGAAATGTCGAGAACTTTTTACGGAGGTATTTTCGTGGTATAAAGAGAACATTAGTGAGCTAAACAATCTAAGACCTTTCGCTTATAGTAACAAGGGGAGCGAATACTTACCTGAATACTACAGGGGAAAAAGGGAAGGTTAGAATGAAGGCGATGGTGCTTAATAAAATCTCGTCAATCGAGGGGAAGCCTTTAGAGATAGTAGATTTGCCTGATCCTGTTCCTGCCCCCAGTCAAATTCGAGTCAAGGTTTCTGCCTGTGGAGTCTGCCATACCGAACTAGACGAAATTGAAGGCAGGGTTTCTCCATCAAGGTTTCCCATGATTTTGGGGCATGAAATTGTTGGCAAGGTAGAAAGTCTAGGATCAAGAATAACCAGATTTAAAGAAGGCGATAGAGTAGGGATTGCCTGGATTAATTGGGCTTGTGGAGAATGCTCTTTTTGTCTTAAAGGTGAGGAAAATTTGTGTGATAAGGCAAAATGGACAGGAAAGGATGTCAACGGAGGCTACGCTCAGTACACTGTAATTTCCCAAGACTTCGCCTATCCCATTCCGGAAAGATTTACTGATCTACAAGCAGCCCCTCTTCTGTGTGCTGGAGTAATTGGCTATAGAGCCTTAAAACTCTCAGGGATGGATGATGGTAAAATCCTGGGACTTTATGGGTTTGGTGCCTCTGCTCATATTGTCATTCAGATTGCCAAATACAAGTATCCAAATTGCCGGATTTTCGTCTTTACCAGACCCGGTCAAAAAGAACATCAAGATTTAGCTAGAAAATTGGGAGCTGACTGGATTGGCGTCACAGGAGACAGTCCACCAGCAAGACTTAATTGTGCCATTGATTTCACTCCGGTAGGCGTGCCGGTACGTGAAGCATTAAGAAACTTGGAAAAAGGTGGTAGAGTGGTTATTAATGCCATTCGCAAGACAACACCCATCCCAGAATTGGATTACGCTGAGCATCTCTGGTATGAAAAGGAAATAAAAAGTGTCGCTAATGTAACCAGAAAAGACGCCGAGGAATTTTTACCTCTAGCGGCTGAGATTCCTGTTGTGCCTGAAGTTCAGGAATTTAGATTAGAAGAAGCAAACGAGGCTCTCCTTCTGCTTAAAGAAGGAAGAATCCAAGGTGCCGCAGTGTTGAGGATGCCTTAGTGCAGTAATCCTGAAACAAGTTCAGGACGCCTCCAATTCCTTTTGGAAGATTTCGAAGTTCTTCTTACCGTATAGGCAGAAAATTACCCTCTCTAACCTGGTTTCTTCATTAAGATACTCAATAGTGGTGGAAAGCATAATCTTGGCGCACCTGTCTATGGGGAAGCCAAATATGCCAGCACTGATGGCAGGAAAAGCGATGCTCCTTAAATTGTTCCTGTCCGCCAGCTTTAAGGAATTGAGAGTGGCATTCTTGAGTTTTTCATCTTCATTTTCGTTTCCGTCTCTCCAGACAGGTCCAACGGCATGAATCACATATTTAGTCTTAAGCTTGCCTGCCGTGGTTATTGCTGCCTCTCCTACGGGGACATAGCCAATCTTGTTACTCTCCTCTTGAATTATCCAGCCGCCTTTCCTCACTATTGCTCCGGCTACCCCTCCCCCGTGCTGCAACCGAGAGTTGGCAGCGTTAACAATGGCATCGGTGTCCATCTCAGTAATATCACCTTCAGTTAACTCTAAAATAGAATTCCTGATTTTCCTTTCCATATTCATC
>MNYE01000046.1:0-206 GCA_001873005.1 Dehalococcoidia bacterium CG2_30_46_9 | reverse complement strand
ATAGAGGAAAGGGGGGAATAAGATGAAAAAGTGCTTTAAATTTTCAATTCCAATATTGCTAATTGCGGGGCTAATGCTTGCCAGTGCATGTGCCCCAGCAGCTCGCGAATCGCCCCCAATGCCGCCATCAGCATTGGAGGAAGACGCATCAGTAACGAAAGCGGGAGAATCTCCAACGCCCTATGAAGTAGCTGAAGTAGGCCAAG
>MNYE01000123.1 GCA_001873005.1 Dehalococcoidia bacterium CG2_30_46_9 | reverse complement strand
GTTCCAATCTTTTGGTTTGTCCAGTGTGAGGAGTATGGTAAATTCGAGGCTATGCCCTTCCAGTTCCAGCATCTTCCGGGTATGTTTCGCGACGATTTCCTAACCCACTTTACGTGGCCTATCCACTCTGTGACGGGTGAACGGTTGAACTGGCTGACGCTTCCTGTAGTAGATAAGTTGTGGAATCCCAAGCGCGCTAACAAAGGTGGGTTTATTCAGGAAGTCACAGGATGGAAGCCTGCTATCCTTCAGCCCTATGTTTATCTTCCTGCACTATCAAGTGCCTTACGGGACTACTAGCCCGCAATAGAAGCCGCTTAACTACTTTCCGGAGGCAACGGCACCAGTTGCCTTAGCCGTTCTGGGAGCGTCGTGCTACGACCAGCTACATAGAACCGATGTTTAGCTTGCGTTCTGCTGTTGGTCAAAGCTATAATGAGCCAGACATCGCAAGAAGTTCGGATTTTCCCCCCACGTGGGGAATCTTCTGTTTTCCTTTCCGCCTTCATCTTGCTACGTGACAAGAAATGGTGGATAATAATGTGCCCTTCAGCGTGCCGGCTCCATAGTGGTTAGACAGAGAGGTACCCACATACTACAGTTAGTTAGAGGAATGGTTACGCAAAAGGTCATTGCGAGGCTCACGAAGCCAGCCGAAGCAATCTCCTCAGTAGGATTGCTGCGCTTCGCTCGCAATAACAACTAAAATCGCGTACCGATTTATGTGGCTACCCTGAATCTAGTTCAGGGCTCACTGTAATGCGCGTGCCGCCTATGACCTGCCTACCCATTATGACTGAAGGATCTGTGGAGAGGTCGGCAGAAGCCACAAATTCGGCAATGGTACACCCCCATGCCAGCTCCGCAGCAGGGACATTTAATTTCATTATCCTTGGCTTTGGGAATCTTACCCACTACTTCACCATAGATACGGTAGTAGAAGAGATGTTCCTTATTTATGAAAGCTATGCCTGTTCTTTCCTTGGCAGATTGAAATTCCTCATCCGAGACCATGTCGCTTATTATTTGGTGAAGTCTAGTGGAACCAGAGCCATACTCTATGGGTTCCTTTTTCCTCCACAGTATCTCCACCGGTAGTTCACCTTCAAAACTTCTTCTTAAAATATATTTACCAACACCTTCCTTAACCTTGAGTTCCGGGCTTATTTCCAGAGCAAAGCGGACGAAATCGTTATCCAGGAAGGGTTGCTTTACTTCAACACCCAGAGCCTTGCCAAGATCGCTAGCCGAAAAATGCCAGTTTCTCGAAAGCTTCTTTATGTATCTTCTCAGGTCCTGGAGTGAAAGCTGTGTCATGTAGGAATAGCCGGCAAAAAGCTCATCACTGCCATCACCAGTCATAACGGAGCTAATCGTGTTTTGCTTGGTAAGCTTAAGGGCAAAATATAGCGAAAGGTCATTGGGCAAAGCAAGGTCAAAGGTTCTTAGTATTCTTATCACTTCGGGCAGTGTCTCAAGTGCTTCTGCCACAGTAAATTCCATTTTCTTACGCTCTATCCCCAGTAATTGGGACACCTTTTCTGAATAAACCAGGTCGGATGCCGCAGAATCCTTCAAGCCTACCGTGAAGGCTCCCTTTGGCCGGGCTAGGATCGCCAGGATGCTGGTATCAAGTCCTCCAGACAGGAGAATAGCATCGGCTTTATTTCTCTCAATAGACTCCCTCAACTTGTCTCTTAGCTGGTTACAAATGTCCGTAACAGATACCAACTCTCACTTACCTATGCACAAAGATTATTCATTGCCGTCGCCTGAGTGATAGCGAAGGGACTAGGTTTCCCCCTGAAATTTGTTCAGGGTCAGAACGACAGGGACGAACTGCTAAACAACCTTTATATTAGCATCTTTTGGCAAAGCAAAGTCTATGGTATAGTTAACAACGTTGTAGTGCGAGGCTTTAGCCTCGTGCCAGGCAGCGATGCACGACCCTAAAGGGTCGTGCTACAAGCAGAGATGGAAACGACCCAATGGCAACTTTTAACTCCGGCGCCCCAGGAATATTTAAATGCCTCCGGTGTCCCTCCGCTAATTGCTCAACTTCTTTATAATCGTGGCGTTAAGCTAGATGGGATAGATTCATTCTTCACCGCCGACTACGGACTGATGAGCAGTCCTTTTTTGCTCCCTGACATATCACAAGCTGTAAGCAGAATATACAAAGCTTTGCTTTCGAAAGAAAAAATTGCTGTGTACGGTGATTTCGATGTTGATGGTATTACCGCCACAATTCTTATTGTTGAAGGGCTATCCTGGCTTGGCGGCAAGGCTATCCCTTATATACCTGACCGCCATAATGAGGGTCATGGACTAAACTTGGGAGCGATAGAAAAACTTCACAGTCAGGGAGTTAGTCTAGTCATCACAGTTGACTGCGGTATCACTGACTGCGCGGCAGCAAAAAAAGTTCAGCAAATAGGTATGGATATGATTATTACCGACCACCACGTTCCCTTACCAGAGTTGCCCCAAGTTGTAGCTGCAATTAACCCTAAAAGGGCAAACTCGCACTATCCCTTCCCGGAACTTGCTGGTGTTGGAGTTGCCTTTAAACTTCTGCAGGCATTGCTATACAAGCACAATAAAGAGGCATCTTTGCATGAGTTCTTGGATTTAGTAGCTTTGGGCACAGTTGCTGACCTGGTGCCCCTCGTGGATGAAAATCGCTACCTGGTTAAAGAAGGTATAAAGGTGCTCAACAATACTCGCCGCATAGGACTCAGGGAAATGATTAGTCTGGCAGGGCTAAATTTAGGTCAGATTGATACAGAGGAGATTTCCTGGACTTTAGGACCTCGTATCAATGCCGCTAGCAGAATTGATACTGCTTCCACTAGCTATGAATTGCTCGTCACCCAGTCATCAGAAGAAGCATATCGCCTGGCCAGGGAACTGGAGGAGAAGAATGCTGAGCGACAGAGATTGACCGAAGAGGTACTTAAAAAAGTAAAAGAAAAGCTAGTTTACCGAGCTTATCCCCCCTTACTCATAGAAGGTGATGAAAGCTACCCAGTAGGGATTATTGGACTTGTCGCTGGTAAGCTAGTAGATGAATTTTACAAGCCGGCTATCATCCTTAATCTTGACCCTGAGAAATGTCATGGCAGTTGCCGCAGTATAGCCGAATTTAATATCGTTGCTGCGTTGGAAAAATGCCGTGACTTGCTTATCACCTTCGGTGGACATCCCATGGCTGCCGGCTTCACTCTGGCACGGCAAAATCTAGCCAGGCTAGAGGAAAGGATTATGAAATTGGCAATAGACGAACTGGAGCATCTCGACCTTCGTCCCAAATTGACCATTGATGCTGAAGTCCCTTTATCCATCTTTGCTGGTGACACCTTCAATTTAATTCAAAGGCTTAGCCCTTTTGGTAGAGGCAATTCCATACCCACTTTCCTTACCCGTAAACTGGAAGTAATTGAACGTCGTAATCTCGGCAACGAGGGCAAACATCTGGAGCTCAAAATTAAGCAAGGGAGTGCAATCTGGAGAGCAGTAGCTTTTAATTCAGGAAAACTTCGAGAGACACTCCCATCCTATATAGATGCCGTATATAATATAGGGAACACTTGGTGGAATGGGGAGAAGGTGCTACGTCTCAATCTTCTTGATTTCGCCGCTTCCCAGTCCTGAATTAAGTTCAGGATTG
>MNYE01000020.1:3393-3605 GCA_001873005.1 Dehalococcoidia bacterium CG2_30_46_9 | reverse complement strand
GATATTGACCCGAAGTATGTTGAGATAACGAATAGAAAGTTAGAGCTTGAAGAACCTACAATGATAAACGGATACTATGTCAGTATTTTTCTTGATGATATAGTAACAGTGAGAGATAAAGACTGGGACAAGATTAAAAACGCATTTATCATCCCGCAAAATCCTTTAGAACTGGAAAAGGGAGAAATTTGCTT
This sequence comes from Dehalococcoidia bacterium CG2_30_46_9, assembly GCA_001873005.1. Lineage (GTDB taxonomy): Bacteria > Chloroflexota > Dehalococcoidia > GIF9 > AB-539-J10 > CG2-30-46-9. Next base: position 3,411 of record MNYE01000020.1, on the reverse strand, counting down.
GCTCCATAAGAAGGGAAA
>MNYE01000020.1:0-3380 GCA_001873005.1 Dehalococcoidia bacterium CG2_30_46_9 | reverse complement strand
AAGGTAGCAAGACATATACAGGGTGACTTATTTTTATTATGCAAGGGCAAGGGGTGAATCCGAGCTTATGTAATTGCAATGTACAACACTGTACTTCTTCCACTAAATTCTGCTTATGCAAAGCTTCTTTTACAGCGAAAACGTTAACGGAAATTCGTCTGGCCTACTGTTTTGAAGAATTTGAGAGTAACTGTTTAAGGGTGATTGTAGGGAAGTCTTAACAGGCGAGGAATTTTGGAACAAAATAGATGACGGCATGACTTATGTGAAGCTACTCCAAGTAATTGCCAAAGTTAGAAGTCATTTACCTTTGAAATAGATTAAGCTAATGTCAATAGTACAACTTTATGATACCACGCTAAGGGATGGTGCTCAGCAGGAAGGGATTTCCTTTTCTGTTGAGGATAAGCTGAAGATCTGCCAGAAACTGGATGAGTTGGGCATTGACTTTATTGAGGGTGGCTGGCCTGGCTCTAACCCCAAGGATATTGAATTCTTTGCCAGGCAACAGGAGTTATGTCTGAAACATGCGACCCTGGTTGGCTTTGGCAGCACCAGGCATTCAGGATGCAGCGCGGAAGAAGATGCTAACCTTCAAGCTCTATTGGAGGCTAAAACTCAGTTGGTTACCGTTGTGGGCAAAAGCTGGGACAGACATGTAACTCGAGTTCTCGGAACCACTCTGGAAGAAAATCTGGACATGATTGTAGAGTCTATAGCTTATCTTAAGTCAAAGGGATTACGGGTCTTCTTTGATGCCGAGCATTTTTTTGATGCTTATATGACAAACCCCGAATATAGCCTTAAAGTGGTAACTTATGCTGCTCAGGCTGGTGCTGAGTGTGTAATCCTTTGCGATACCAACGGTGGTAGTTTACCTCGGCAGATAACAGAGACGATTGAAGCTGTGCAAAAGGTGACCTCTATTCCTTTGGGTATTCATGCTCACAACGATAGTGAACTTGCTGTAGCTAACTCTCTGGCTGCAGTTGAAGCAGGAGTTATTCAGGTTCAGGGGACGGTCAACGGATATGGCGAACGTTGCGGCAATGCTAACCTTTGCTCCGTTATCCCAGCGCTGAAGCTAAAGATGGGCTTTGATTGTGTTACTAAGGAGCAACTTGGTAAGCTCAGTGATGTTTCCCATTATGTCTCCGAGATAGCTAATATGCCTCATTATGACCGATTCCCCTATGTCGGTGTTAGTGCCTTCACTCACAAAGGTGGAATACATGTCTCTGGTCTGATGAGGTGGGAAGATAGCTACCACCATATTAATCCTGATTTAGTAGGCAATCGTCCCAAGGTTGTCATTTCTGAACTGGCGGGAAAGGGAAGCATTGTTTATAAGGCTAAGGAGCGTGGCTTGCCCGTTCCCGGAAATAAGGAAATTGAAAAGATACTTAAGGAAATTAAGTTACTGGAAAGCCAGGGGTTTCAATATGATACTGCTGAAGCCTCATTTGAACTCTTGCTTCGCCGCAGTCAGCCTGACTATCGGCCGCCATTTGAGTTGGTTGATTTCATGGTAGTGGTGGAGAAACGCCGCCGCCCTCCTCGCAGTGGAAATCAGGAAGAGCCATTATCAGAAGCTACAATTAAGGTTAAGGTAAACGATAGAATAGTGCACAGCGCCGCTGAGGGTGATGGACCTGTTAGTGCACTTGACCAGGCTTTGCGCAAAGCCTTGCTTCAGTTCTATCCCGATTTAACTGCTGTGACTCTTACTGACTATAAGGTGCGTATCTTGGAGGAAACTGCTGGTACTGCCTCCAAAGTTCGTGTGCTCATTGAATCCAGTGACAGTAAGGAACATTGGAGAACAGTAGGTAGCTCAACAAACATCATTGAAGCTAGCTGGCTAGCTCTAGCTGACAGTATCGAATACTGGCTGATAAAGCAGTCTGCCCTGAAACAAGTTCAGGGAAGGGATTAAGTAAAAGAATGATCGCAGTCGTAGCTGCTGCAAAGCATATTTAGCGCCGGAAAGTATTTGACTAAATAGGCAACATTCTGGTATAAATATTTAAAAGGAGTTAAAAGGAGGGTAGAATGAATATCTATGTAGGGAATCTGCCGCGTGAAGTCACGGAAGAGGAGTTGCGAAAGGCTTTTGAACCCTTTGGGCAGGTCACATCTGCCAAAATCATCACGGACAAATTCAGTGGCGAAGCGAGAGGGTTTGGATTCGTGGAGATGCCCACCAAAGCCGAAGCTCAGTCCGCGATCACAGGCATGAACGGCAAGGAGTTGAAAGGACGAGTACTTACCGTTAATGAGGCTCGTCCTCGTTCCGAAGGCCGTCCCGGTGAGGAAAGACGAGGTGGTGGACGGCGCTCTTGGTGAACGGTCCTCAAACACAATAAATTCATAATAGGACTTTACCCAGCACAGAAGTTTGTGTTGGTGCTCTAACTCTTATTAGCTATGAGGCACGCGTTTTAGAGGAAAATGTTGGCACGCACTGAGGTGCGTGTGTAGTTACATTTTGGAAGTTAGACAACACTTTCCTGTTTAAGTTGCTGAAGTTCCTCTAAGCTGAGATTTAAAAGTTTGCCGTATATCTCTTCGTTGTGTTCGCCTATGAGAGGAGCTCGTTTTTCTATTTCACCGGGTGTCTGGGAGAGCTTTATAACAACACCGCTAAGAGGCACAGATCCGACGCCAGGAAAATCAACATCCTCAATTGCCTTGCGCACTCTTACATGAGGATCGTCAACTACGGCGCTAATATCATTCACTGGCCCACAAGGCACACGCGCTTCCTCAAGAAGATTAAGCACCTCCCTGACAGTATGCTGGGATACCCATTCGCTAATTATCGGATCAAGGATGTCCCTATTTTGCCAGCGGCTCACATCATCTTTGAATCTGGGATCTTGAGCTAAATCCTCTCTATCAATAGCCTTGAGCAATCTTCGCCAGATTGAATTACCCAAGGTATATATGAAAAGCCATCCATCTCTGGCTTTGTAGGTATTGTTATAATTATAAAAGCTGCTATTGCCAATCTGCGGACGTATATAGTCTAGCAATTTATACTCAGCAGCAACCCCCATACCAGCAACAAAAGAAACAGCCGCATCGAATAATGCAACGTCAACCATCTGCCCCTTTCCTGTCTTTTTTCGATAATAAAGGGCAAACATAGCACCCAGAGCTCCATAAATACCTGAGCTAAAGTCAACATAAGGAGCTGCCGCTCTCGTTGGAGGATTTCCAGGAAACCCGGTGTAACACATCGCTCCTGACATTCCTTGAGCTACAGCATCAAAACATAGTTTCTTGGCATATGGACCATAAGATCCGAATCCAGAAATGGAAACTAAAATTATGCCCGGGTTAATCCCGGAAAGAGGCTCGTAATCAAGCCCCATTAT
>MNYE01000089.1 GCA_001873005.1 Dehalococcoidia bacterium CG2_30_46_9 | reverse complement strand
ATTCAGCTTATAACGAACTTAACGCCCTGGCAAAGCAGCGTTGTCTGGGTCATCTTTTGGTTGAGATTAAGAAAATCCAGGAGAAGAATAAGTTTGCTCTCGATAGTATTGATGGGGTAAGCGGATAATCAAACATAATCAGGAGTTATTCACCTTCCTGGATAATCCTGCGGTTGAACCGACGAATAATCGAGCTGAGCGGCAGTTGAGGCCAAATGTTATTATGAGAAAGGTAACTTTTGGCAACCGATCGGCTTTAGGCGCTTCCAACCATGCGGTGATGATGAGTATTATTCAGACCGGCGTCTTGAATGGTATTGCGCCATTAGATATTTCCCTGGCTTTATCAGTAAAGCCTCTAACTTCATTTACGGAATTGCCAAAGATAAGGTCGCCATGAATTGAAAAAGCCGAGGCTAAGCCTCGGCACCGTAATAATCCTGTACTATCGATTGTAAAATTTGAGGTAGGTGCAAATCTTTTGGAAAAACTTACCTATTACACAAACCTTCAGTGATCAACCCCAGCTGGTATCCGAACTGGTGGATTACCTCTACAGTGGCAAAGGTAAAGAAATGCTGGATACGATAAAATTAGCTCGCCTGCTTTGTGAGGATTTTGTAGGGTATTAGAGCCTCCTCTACCTTAAAAGGTGTCATCTTAGGATGAATTCTATCTCCTATTACCACTACTGGAGCCAACATACAGCAACCGATGCAGGCGACTCTTTCCAGGCTAAAATTGCCGTCCTCGGCAGTCTCTCCTACTTTAATATCTAGTTCCCTCTCCAGGGCTTCTAAAATAAGCCTGCCTCTTGCTAAATGGCAAGCAGTCCCCATACAAACTTTGACAGGGTGCTTACCTAAGGGGACAAGGCGAAATTGATTATAAAAAGTAGCAACTCCCCAGACCTCAACCGCTTTTATCCCGAGGAAGCAAGCAATCTCTTGCATCGCTCCTTTAGGGAGATATCCCAGTTCCGTCTGTGTCTCTTGTAACAGAGAAATTAACTCTTTTCTCTCTCCTTTGCGTCTATCCATGAAGAGCCTTGGCCATCACTTCTTTAAGCTCTTAGCATACTCGGGAAGAAATCCTCCTATCCCTGTCGCTTCTCTGGGACCAACCACAATTTCCCAACCGGGCAAAGCCTCCTCTAATTCTCCTTTAATTCGGGCTACTTTTCCTGGGATAACTAACTTCCTGTGTTTTATTCTATCGGCAATTCCGCACTTCTTAATCATCGCTCCAACAGAATCACCGCTGAACTTACCGGCTGCCCAAGCTGTGAGGACGCCAAGTCCCTCGGCATCCTTCACGCAGAGGAAAGAAGGAACTTTGGTAGCCTCAATCGCTGAGGATACAATAAAGTAAGTCAGTGCCCAATTTGAAGTGACGAGAATCGGAGATTGCTCGTCCGGCTCTCCTATTTCATAATATTTCTCCTCTACTGCCATAGGAAAGCGAGGGTCAGTATAAATATTGAGTCGTTGAACTAGAAGAGGAAGCAGAGAATACCGGTCAAAATCGGAAATGACGATGATACTGGCAAACTTGTCAATAAAAGCCGAGGCGGTTAAGACCTCCTTCAGCCCGTCCTTAGCGATGAAGCAAGGGAAGGCAATCGTAGGATAGCCAAGGGGTCTAAAACTTTGCTTCAAAGCTGCTCTTCTAATAAAAGTTTGGTCTCTTATCGCCTCCGTCAGGTTCTTGGAGCCAGGATCTAAAACTATCTCCTCAATCCCGGCACTCTTCAGTTTGATAGTCAAAGGGATGAGTTCTTCAATACTTTCTCCATGAACGCAAACAGGAGTAGGGTTTGTTTTAATTCTTGGGATCGCCTTATCAATGTTTTCCTTCGTTATGGGGTAAAGCAAGGGGCGCCTATCGGCGCATATATCTCGAGCGGAAAACAAGGCATCCACGTCTTGCGAGATTAGGACCATTCCTGTGTCCGTCGAGTCATAGACTTTTTTCACCAAAGCCAAAAACTTATTTTTGTCTCCCGATTCAAAGTAAGGGGCGAGGAGATTCGCCCTTAGGTTTACACCAACCCAGGGAAATTGCAATTCTTTTATCTTTCTTATTTTTTCCTCAACTTTGGTTTTGCTCTCTTTGTCTGAAATAAGAAGACTTATGCCTGGTGGATGAACATAGGTCTTCTCATGCCGATATATCACTTCTTCATTCCCAATCAGGACTTTGCTTTCCCCTGAGCCTATAGTAACGAGCTTTATCAGTGGTGCCAGCAAATCTGCCAGCTTGGCTTTTGTCTCCTCAGAGAGATAAGGACACTTATCCACCGTAGCTCCGCCTGACGCCAGCTTCATAGCGAAGGCAAAACAAGTGGGAAAACCGCAGTCCTTACACGGTCTCCTGCCAGGAAGCATCTTTACAATCCCAGAACCTGATATTGGCATAACGAACCTCCTCTAAACAAATATCAAAAATCAAAGATAAAAAATCAAAAATTTTGCATTTTGCATTTTAATCTTTTATTTAGTTTTATGTTGGGAGCTTAACCTCACCTTTAATCCAGGGATGTCCTACCCTTTCCAGAAATTCCACAAGCTCATCAACATTTTTGACATCTTCTTCAGTAGCTATTTTGTCATAAAGCCCTTTTGCTTCTATAACATCTTTATATCTTTCCTTTATATCTTTGGGCATCCACACCATCCTGGCTAAGCCCCCATCCGCCTGGATAAACTTGGGAGACCTCAATTGCTCCAAACCAGTCCCCAGCCTACCTTCTATCTGCTTTCCCCCGGAAGTATCACCAGCCATATGAGAAAAGGTTTCTCCCACCACAGATTCGCCTTTGAACTCTCTGTGCAAGACTCCAAAGGCATCTACCTCAGGGATATAAAAAATGATGGCTTGGAAACAACCACAAGAAGTATGAGGATGCTCAAAAGCACTATAGAGATAAACTCTATCATAGGTGCCAAGGGATTTATCTTTTTCCACCACATTCACACCTGAATACTCACCCCTTACAGGGTCTATGAGTTCTCCTTTTGGTATGGCAAATATGGGTCCCTCAGGGTCAATTTTGGCCGCGGCTCTACCATCAAACCAGTTTATGGCACCACAATTGGCAATTCTATTCGGTGCTATGATAGATATATGGGTAGGGGCAAAACTCTGACACAAGACACAGCCATAGAAAGTGTCCACATCTTCATCTTTTAGAGCCCTCGCCCGGGCATCTCTGGCCTCATAAACCTCTAAAGCGTGAGGGAGAAGTTCAGCTACTTTCTTGTCATCGGTAATAATGGTAGTTTGAATCTTTTCAATAATCGACATCTCCGAAGTGTAGAGGAAATTATAGATTTCTCCCAATTCCCGTAAGGAAGTGAAACCCTTCTTGTAACAATCCTTACTTATCCTCAACCAGGCATCCTGCCTTTGGTTCATGTGATACCAGCCCTCAATCATGTTGGTGAACATGTGAATTCTTCTTTCAATGATTGCTTCGGCATCTTTATCCAGTTCTGCTCCGGCAACATCAATGAGGATGGCTATAGGATAACTCCCACCTTTCTTTTCCTCATCGTAGGGTGTCATTTCATTTATATCAGGACCGATAATTTCTACTTTCTCATTCTCTATTTCCTTAGGATTCTTCACTGTTGCCAGCTCAAATTTATGTTTTACCTTGGGACCTCCGAACTCCAGATATAGCTGTTCCTTCCTTATTACCTCGCCTTCATATTGTGGCCCAATGTCTACATGAAATTCCATCTTTTACTTTTACCCTCCTTCAAATTTTGTAGTGCGACCCTTTAGGGTCGTGCAGCACGAGGCTAAAGCCTCGCACTACTTTTTTAAACACTCTACTAAGCTATCTAAGAAATCCTTCCATTGCTCGTCTTTTCTGAAATTGGGAAGGGAATAATTGGCATGGGGAAAGTAGAATTTGCACAGTGTCATAGTCTTTAGATGAGTATAAGCAAAATGTTTAAGCACGGAAAGAGTCTGCTCCGCGAGGTCAGTTCTTATGCCAA
>MNYE01000081.1 GCA_001873005.1 Dehalococcoidia bacterium CG2_30_46_9 | reverse complement strand
AAGGTTATGCCCCTCTATCCGGCATATGCCCGGAGGCTCCATAGAGAGGGTTCGGTATTGTTAGAGGTACTGATCGACCGGGATGGCATACCCAGAGGGATCAGTTTCCTGAAACGGGCAGGGTTTGGTTTTGATGAGGCGGCGAGAGAGGCGATCCTGAAGTCAAGGTTCTATCCTGCCATGGAAAAGGGCATGCCGATTCTATGTCTCGTGAGGATTCCGATCCGTTTTGAGTTAACCGATTAGGTTTCCCTCTCCCCTTCCCGCACGAAGTGAGGGGGAGGGTGATGGAAGGGGATTGAGTTTTGAGATGACTCTTAGAGGAGGAAACTATGGAAATAGCAGAAAAGATATTACAGGGAGATATAGCATCGGCATCAAGATTGATAACAATGATTGAAAATAGTTCAGAAGAGGAGGTTTTTATCCGGAGCATGGCTACCAGGGGGAATTTGGGCGGATTGGCAAGGGCTACCCGGGATGCGGTTAGTGTCATGGATGCCCTGGGAAAAGATGTGATAATTGTGGAGACAGTTGAAAAGGGGGTAGTGAAAATGAAGAAGGGAGCTATAGTCTATATTGCCGGTGGTGAGAGGATGGAAGATGATTTTGATGTGGAACAGGCGGTAAAGAGATTGAACATCAAGGCAGACAGGGTTGAAGTGGTTTCACCAGAGGCAGGCCATTTCGATGTGATGGATGCCTGGTGGATGCTTCTGGCCAAAGGAATGGGGTTGATAATCTGTCTGATTGCTGAGGTTGTAAATGGTTTGGAGCTAAAACTTACCGGCCGGGAACTTCGGCTCTGCGGATAGAGGGTTTGAGTGCATGGGAATTAGGAATTAGGAATTGGGAATTAGGAATTAGGAATTGGGAATTAGGAATTAGGAATTAGGAATAATGATTGTTACCGAGAAGCTGACAAAGGGGCGGTGATCTGTATCAGGAGGGCAAGCATTTAGGAGGATGCCATGAAAAAGAAGACCGTACCTTTGAACTTCACAGATATTGAGGCGGAGATCCTCTATCATTCCTTCGAGGAAGTGGGGGTGAAGACCCTCCTTCTCACCTTCCGGGAGAAGAGGAGGGTCCTCTCAACCCTGGAGGGCTTTAAAGAGGTGAAGTATGTAGGGAACCACTTTAGCCCCGCCTCATTGTGGGAACGTGTCCATAAAAACTACAAGGAATACCGAAAATGGTTGCCCTGTGCTCTGGGAATATTAGAGGACGATATAACCTTCCTCGGCACGGGCGCAGACATGGATCATTTAGCAGTGGTAGAGAAAAACTACGAGGAGTTTAAAGTAAGCTGTCTGGCCACCGCCGGGGTTGAAGGTAATGCCCAGAGGTTAGGGGAAGATTTGGCCCAGAGTGTGGAGAGGAAGGACGGCTTTGAAAGGCTGCCTGGCACCATTAACCTCATCCTTTTGCTCCACCCCAATCTAACCGATGGAGCCATGGCCGGGGCTATCATTACGGCCACGGAAGCAAAGACCGCCTCTCTTCAGGATTTAGATATCCGAAGCACCTACACCCCTCTCTTCAATCAGGCCACTGGCACCGGCACTGACAACGTCATCGTGATCTCTGGAAAAGGGGAAAAGGTAAGCTATGTGGGTGGTCATACCAAGATGGGAGAGTTGATTGCAATGACAGTGAAGGAAGCGGTTCGTTTAGCCATAGAAAAGCAGAATGGGATCACCTCAGGAAGAAATCTGGAAGCGAGACTTGCCGAAAGGGGTATCAAGCTAAAAGACCTCGTAGAGACAGCCTTGAGTCTCTACATTCCCGACCCCGAAATTGGCAATCACTCCGAGATGGCGGATCTCCTCATGGCTGGATTTAAAAAGGCCTTTGAGGACTTGAATGTCTGTTCTCTCATCATCTCGGGATTTCATTTAGAAGAGACGGCCAGAAAGGGGATGATCCCCCATCTCTCCTTAGAAAAGTATCAAGAAGACCCTGTAGATTTGATTGCTGACGAGCTTCTGGGGATAGAGATCGCTCAGTATATCGGTGGAAGCCGGGCCCTCTTTGAGTTTGAAAGGTGGGACAGGGGAAAACCGGGCATTTTAAACAAACTTCCTCCTATTTTGGATGATGTCATCGGAGGGCTGATTGCAGGGGTTTTGGTAAAGGTATGTTCCTGATTCTGGGGAGAGGAATGATGGATTCTCAATGGCTCGTCTTTTCTAAGACCATCAACTTTGAAAAGAAGGCATTGAACGACTGGCAGGCCCTCCTTTCTGCCATGGCCCTCTCCATCCCCGTCTTCATTCGGGAGCTCTTCACTTATCTTCTGCCTACTGCCCTGCCAATTTTAGGGTGGGCCCTGGGAGGGTTCTACCTCGGACTCCACACAATGTTGATTGCAGTCAAGGGGTTCTTCATCATTCTGATGGGACGAAGAAGCCCGGCACGGAATTTAATCGAAGAGAAGAGGGAAATGGAAAAAGGGAAATCTCTATGGGAGGCGATAAAGAAAGGACTTTTGGATACGCTGCTCCCTCTTAAGCGTATGGCCATAACCATTCCCCTCGTCACCTTTATCACTTTTGAGATGGAAGGGATGGGAATGTTTAACTACTCAATTCCTGTTGCCAGGAGCTTAGGGCTTCCTATCTGTGCCCTTCCTGTATTGGTGGGTTATGCTGCTTCCCCTCTCATAGGGCTCTCCATACTTTCAGCCCTATATCATCAAGGAGGACTCCTTCTGGGTGAAGCCTTGAAGGTGATGCTAATTGCCTTGATCCTTAACCTGCCGGTGATGATGGTAAGGTATTCGGGAACCTATTACATTGGGGTGTATGGCCCCAGATTGGGGACAAAGCTGGCCCTTATTTCTTCAACCCTATCAGTCCTGGTTTATGGCATGGGTCTTTTGATGATTTCAGGAATACAGATATTATGAAGGTCTCGTAAGAAGTCCCCCAAACCGTCATACCGGCGAAAGCCGGTATCCAGAACTACTTAAATACACTGGATTCCGTGTCAAGCACGGAATGACAAAACAGGGCAAATTCGACTTAGTACGAGGGCATCATATTATGAAGGGAGGATAAAAATGGAGAAATTTATCTTTATCATTACCGTTCTTCTATGTGTAGCCATCTCGGCCTGTGCCCCTATTATCTCCCCGGAGTTGAGGAGGGAGGTAAAGGAGGAGATCACCCTTTCTCAAGTGAGAAAGGATCCCGATCCCTGTAAAGGGAAAGTGGTCATCTGGGGTGGAAAGATTGTCGGTGCGGCAAACAAGAGAGAGGGCACCCTGATTGAGGTTCTGCAATTACCTCTCAATAGAAGCGATAGGCCTAAAGAAGTAGACACTTCAGAAGGAAGGTTTCTAATATTGCATCCCGATTATTTAGATGTGGCCATCTATCGGCAGGGAAGGGAGATTACTGTGGCTGGAGAGGTTCAGGGTGTAAAGACCCTACCCTTAGGTGAGATTGAATATATCTACCCCTTCCTCAAGGCAAAAAAGATCCACCTATGGGAGTTAAGACCTGAGACCATAAAGGTATACCACGAGTATCCACTATACCCTTACTGGCGGCCATATTGGCGGGGATATCCATATTGGTAGCTGCTGTTAACCGTGAAGCGTGATTCGCGGAGAGGGTTATAACATTTTTTACGTTACACGAACCACGTTACACGTAAAAACCGTTACACGATATTCTTGCGGTTGTTCACGGGTTGGATTATTTGGAGGAATGCCTTTCAGATCGAGACCGGACGATGAAATAGGCTAAAACGCTAACGGCAATAGTTGCGACTATGAAAAATATTGTTAGTTCAATCATTTAATTTCTCCCTTATCTATGATGATAGCCCAGAAAAACATAGTTATGGAAAAAACCAAACCACAAAGAAATAGGTACCATGGAATTATAACCGTTGAGATAAATTTCCCTATAACCAGTGCACCGAAAGATAACGTTCCAACGTTCATAAGAATTTTGCTGATATTTTCCAACTGCTTTGTGGTCAATTGCAT
>MNYE01000006.1 GCA_001873005.1 Dehalococcoidia bacterium CG2_30_46_9 | reverse complement strand
ATACCGCTTCGTGCCTCTGGCTCTCGCTCCAACCAAGAGAAGGTTATTGCCATACTATCTTCTCCGAATCACCGACATGATTCTTCCAACCACCTGTGGGATATTTTTAGCCCCTATGTTGTCAAGTAGTTGTACTCGTTCATATGATTAGTGACGCATTGCCTTCTTGCCTTGTCATTACCCAATTTCACAAGCATATAAGGGTCACCCATTTATCTGAACTGGACCAGTGAGATATTCTTTGAACAATTCGTCAGATTGTAGCTACGAAGTAGAGAGTGCTACCTGATTAGCTTTCTATTACCGGGTCTTTTGTCTTCTATGTCCAAAATAATATGGAACAAGGCCTCTCTTGCCAATTCTCTTCCACACTTCCTATCTAGAAATTCAATGAAATCCCAATCGTGGAAGAACCGCCTATGCTCCGATTTCAGCTCTCCTTTAGCTGGCGCATCAATAAGTTGCTGTAGCCAAGAGGTATATTGCCCAAGATTGTCGAGAGACAGTTTCCTATGAACCCTAGCACCCGGCAATTATTTCTCCGCTGGTCTTATCCCTAAAACTTCCTCTAAAGGATATTGGGTCCCCATTTTCCGTGCCTTGTCCGTATAGTCCATAAGCATATCAAGCCACCTTTTAATCGATGCCTGATATTGGTCTTTAAGCCCGGCAGCCTCAATATCTGCCTTGCCTTCTCCTACCAGGGTAATAGGATTCATTTTACTTACTACATCGGCAAGAGTAGTAACGAAACTGGAAAACTGCAGCCTCTTCTCAAATTCATCCATTAGATTGCCCTCCTTTGCTTGGTCTGGATTTAGACTTTGTCCTAGGTATTTCTTCCTCCTTTCCTGGTGCCTCTGTCTGCTTCAAAGTTTCTTCTACCACCTTATTGACAAAAGAGTTAACTTCTTTGCCCATACTGACAATTTTATCAAATAAGTCTTTTCTCAAGTAAATAGTTGGCATAAGTCAATTAACCTTGTCATTCACCGGGGTCTTTTAGCCACCGTTCACCATATATACCGGTTTACAGTAATAAAATTTTATCACAGTTAACTCGTGGCTGTCAACACAGTGTATTTTGTTACTCTCTGGCACCTTTTTATTTTACCACACTGAGTAACGAAAAGCCACACTGTGTAGCCTTAGTCCCAGTTCAGGCGCGTTCATACTTCGTTTATCTCTAGTATCCTGTCAATCCGGAAGACTCTTTCTTCATTCCGCTTCATGCAGAAGGCCTGCACACCCAAATACGTTTTACCACGGTACTCCATTTCTCCGACTGTCTCTGGCTTGATAACTCTTCTCGTTTTTTCAGTTTTGCCAGCTGCTTGCTATTAATGTCGGCGGCGAGCTTGTTGGTTGTCGTCAAATAGATGTAAAAGTCGTTCGGTGATGGAGTTGTTCCGGATTTCATCAATGACAATCGCATCCAGCTTTTTGTAGATATTCCTTTTGTCATCGCCAGAACGTACTCTTCTGACGAGGTCGAGGGTTATAGCGGGCTTGAACCTGAAGAAAGAATGGATGGTCTGCCCTTTAACATTGAGAGCGGCGACACCGGTGGGAGCTAACACCACCACTTTCTTCTTCGTGGTATGGCGGAAATAGCTCAGTAATGTTGATTTGCCTGTACCCGCTCGGCCTGTGATGAAAATACTCTTACTGATATGTTCCATGGTATCGAGGGCGCGCTTAAACTGTTCGTTAATGTCTATCAGGGGTTGTTTGCGTTTGAGCTTTGACATGCGTAGTATGTAGTCGACGCCTTTTAGTGGCGGCCTGCTTCATTACCTCTCTCAACCATTCCAGAGCTTCAGCGTCTTTCTTCCAGAATCGACCCGCTTGCTCCCAGTAATAATAAGCCTCATCAGCACCTCCTACTGTAACCCTATCCGGTCTTGCTGTCCTGGGCAAATGGTGCTTGGTCTTTAAGAGCTCCTTCCCTACCAGAGGCAAATATTCAATAGCTTCCTGAAGTGCTACAGTCGCCTCTTGCCGCCGCCCCAGCTTGAAAAGAGTCAAGGCTCGCCCATAGAGAGTCTGAGGCATTATGTCGTTAGGGTACTGTTCAGCAATCTCAAGAGCATCTTCGAATCTACCTAGTTTGAATAATGCCTCTTGAGCCATGGCTCTAACTCCCTGGTTATCGTTGGGGTTCAGGGAGAGCAACTCCTGGAACAGTCTCAAGGCCTCTTCTGTTTCCCCATCATCGTATCTGGTTAAGGCTAATCCGTGAAGGCATCGCAGAAATGGCCTGTTCTCTAGCCATGCCCATTCCAAGCGGTCTCTCCCTAACTCAAAATCTTGAGGGAATGCCTTATGACCAATGCGAACAGCTTGCTCCCAGAGGTCACGAGCCTTGCCCATAAGACTTCGTTCGGATAGAACTAGCGCCAAATGATGAATCGCATCCAGGTGGTCCGGCATCTGAGCAAGTACTGCGCGGAAAATCTTCTCAGCTTCGTCTATATCTCCTTCCTCATATGATTCACACCCGGCGTCAAATTGATCCATTAAGTCGTGATATGTATTGGGATAGACGAACTCCCACTCGTGCATAGCCATTTGAGACAGCTTTAGCATGAACTCCTCCGTTTATCTGAAACTCGCTAACAGTCGCTGCATATTCGGTAAACTTGTAAGCTAGGGTATCATATTGCCCAGCTTTACTCAAGGCTCGCTTACTGTAGGGATATGCATCATGGCAGTGCCCGGCTCAAGAATTAATCCTATCCTGAAACAAGTTCAGGATGACATTTTTTCGCTAAACACTCTGGGCCTTTGTTCAACCCTAGAATTGACATTGGCTTGGCACTGTGTGTGATTGAAGGATCTCTACGGGTAAGCAATGACTGGTTTCTTTTCTGCATCAGTCAAGTACCCGCTCCCCCTTCGTTCTGAATCCTCGTTCCTTAACCACGTCCACCAGCCACTGATAGAGGAAGTCCGGTGTTACCTCACCACCGTCCTCACGCTTTGCCTTTACAATCGAGGGCGGAAGAAAAATTGCGCCGCAATACAGACAAAATGACCCCCGCTCATCAACAGGGCGGTGCCCTAAAATCATGCATTCACCATTGGGTGACGGATAGCTACAACCTTTGGAGTTAGTCTTTGCCTCGCGGTGCCACTCAACTTCAGTGGTGACCGCATGTAAGGGGTACCCGGTATTCTGCCGTGCCCGATCAACCACAGCAATAAAATCGCCTATTTGCCATTGCTTATTCATTCAGACCTCCATTGCTTCTCCTAGATGGGTCATTGCTTTTCGAATCCTGCAGACTCAAACTCGTCGCGAGTGAGTAGGTCCAAATAGTCTTCAGCCTCTGGGTCACCCGAGAAGCGAGGGGTTCGGCGACATTTCACCTTCGATTCGTGCCACAAGCAGCACTCGAAGTGATGCTCCGATAGATTATACAAAGGCTGGACACTTAGGTTCTCCAGCGGGGTCCCCCGCCATCCACATCCATGCTTTGGACATAACTCATTGGCAGTCATGTTTCAAGCACTCCCAAAGCTTAGCGAACAACCTAAGTCTTGTCTAGCCTTTATTTCTCCCGAATAGCGATTCATCAAATACTTAATCATGTCGGCAGCTGTCAAGGCGGAACCGTCTCCTGTCTTATTTTACCATCTTAAATCGATTGGTTGAAGGTCTCCTGCTGAACAACCCGCTATTTTGTTACTTTAACGGTAGTCCAACGTATAGTGGCAGCAGGCGGATCATTCAGCTAACTGGCTCCAGAATTTTTTCAATAGCGTCGAACCAGTAGGATGAGTGTTCGGGGAATCTTCGCTTTACAACTGCAGCGTCATCTGTCCTTAAAAAGA
>MNYE01000013.1 GCA_001873005.1 Dehalococcoidia bacterium CG2_30_46_9 | reverse complement strand
CATGCAAAACTCGTTGTTCTCCAGCCCGGCTTTGAAATAGGGAACCAGAATTTCAATCAGGTCTTCTTTTGTTTGATAAAACTGGCACAGGTGCGTACCCCAGGGAACATCACCCACAACACCAATTCCAGATTTTCTATTGCTGCCTACCATCCTCATTACCTCCAATCATTGTCGTTCAAGAAAGCAGAACTCTTATTCTGTTGCTATTTATTTATCACTTTTCAGCTCACACTTGTTCTGAAAGGTAAATCATCAAATTCAATCAAACAAAAAAGGGCATCATTTACCACCATTGCGAACATTATGCGTTGTGGTTTTAACGCCCTTGCTTCATATCCACCCCTCCATATGACCTGATTTTTCCAGGAAGCTGCAATATTAGAGTGATTTCATATGCCTACATTAGACACAGTCTAGTCCCCCCAAATATGATTGTCAATTGTTACCTTTTTGTGGTTCTCTTGCAGAGGGGGTGATCTAGTTCACATAGATGGGTGACACTTCAGAAGGAGAGCCAGCTTTCACTTTAACCTTGAGACTTGCCCTAGTAGTTTTCTATGTCATTGCGAGCCGAAGGCGTGGCAATCTCATCTCGGAATGGCATCGTGAGAGCAGTGGAGGATCTCATCCCCATGAAGATTGCTTCGTCGCATACGCTCCTCGCAATGACAAGGAGGGAGGTGAAGTGTCACTAATCATATGAACGAGTACAACAATTTGGTAGCGAGCTCAGTTTCATGATCTTTGAGCCATTTCTTGTGCTCACGCCATCGAGGGCAATATTCAGCTACCAATTCCCAGAACCTCTTTGTGTGATTCATTTCCTTCAGGTGGGCAAGTTCATGAATTATAACATAGTCAATAACAGGCTCTGGTGCCATTAGGAGTTTCCAGTTAAAGCTAAGGTTGCCTTTATGGGAACAGCTGCCCCAACGGGTTCTCTGCCCTCGTATGACAAGCCGATTATACGTAAGCCCCAATAGAGGGCTCAACTCACTCGCCCTCTTTCCTATAAGTTTCACTGCCTGCATCCGATACCACCGCTCCAATGTGACATTCAACCTGCTACTCGCAGATTTGAGGCTAACCAACAGCTTGTTTTGCTCTAACTTTACACTGTTAGCATTCCCGTTGTTTTGTTCTTTTACCACCTTCAAATTCCGGCCAAGGTATGGAATACTATCGCCACTCTTGAGTTCCTGGTTGGCAGAAAGCCGTTGGACTTCAGCATACTTTACGAATTTGCCTAAAATCCAGCCTCGCTTCATTTCTAGAAGGTCAGGCACTTGTCTGATCTCGTAAGACTTTGGAATCACTACCATAAGGCCTGTTTCCCGTCTCATCTCGAGCCGGACGTGCTTTGCCCTACCACTACGCTTGATAAGATATGAAATGGTTTGGGAAAGGCATCGGGATAACCCTGGGAATAAAAAATGTTTGCAACACATGGCGGATTATCATAAAATAGATAATTAAATTCATTTTACACCATATCCAGAATATCAGACATGTCCATGTTTGTTCAATGGTAAAAAATGGCAGTGCTCAAGATTTATGCCCTGCCTGACCCGGTGCTACGACAGAAAGCCAGGCGGGTTACTACTATTGACAGCTCGATCCGAAGGTTAATTGATGACATGATCGAGACTATGCGAGCTGCTCCAGGAGTAGGACTAGCTGCGCCTCAGATAGGAGTATCTCTCCGTATTGCCGTTATTGAGATGCCCGGAGAAGATACCATCACTCTCATCAATCCCAAGATAGTGAAGAAAGAGGGAGAGAGAGTAGTAAAAGAGGCCTGTTTAAGCGTGCCCGGCTATCAAGGAGAGATCAAGCGCTCAGTAAGGATCAAAGTCAGGGCACGGGACAAACAGGGCAAGGAATTCCACATTAGAGGCGAAGAGCTTTTGGCTCAAGCATTAGAACATGAGATAGATCACCTTAACGGCATCTTATACATTGACCACATAGAAAGCCCTGACAAGCTAGAGGAGGTGTAAATTTCACCCTCACCCCCTCCGTAAATCCTACCCTGAATCAAGTTCAGGGCTAAGCTCTATCCTGAATTAAGTTCAGGACTAAACTAAATCCAAATATCTAAGCCTGATGAATCAGGCAACTACTCAACAAACCCAACAAACTCAAGGAACTATTGTCGTTTAGCATTTCGTATTTAGTGCTTAGGATTTTCCTCTGTGTTCTCCCTTCAAGGGAGAGGGATATGACACGCGCCTTATTACAGCAAGTACCTTTCCTTGAATCTCAACATTATCTGGAGTAGTGTAGATGGGTTTCATCTTGATGTTTGCTGGCTTTAGACAGATACGATTTGGTTCGGCATAAAATTTTTTGAGCGTGGCTTCCTGCTCCTTCTTTAGCCAAACTGCTACCATATCGCCATTCTCAGCAGTGTTTAAATACTCCATTAGAACTATATCCCCATCTTCTATCAAAGCATCTAGCATTGAGTCTCCTTTAACCCGCAAAGCATAGATTTTTTCTTTTCCACCTATTAGCTCTTCACTTACTTCTACTCCACCTATAGGAATAAGGCTTCCGGAATCAGAAATAGGTACCGGAATAGGTTCACCAGCGGCTATTTCCCCTACAATAGGAACATAGATGAGCTTTCCCTTTCTTTCCCTATTTAAAAACTCAATCCCCCGAGATATATCACTGTGACGACGGATGTATCCCGCTTGCTCTAATTTATTCAGGTTATAAGCCACTACTGAGGTAGAGCTTATCCCACACCCAACAGCAATGTCTCTAATACTGGGGGGATAACCATTATCACGCAAAAAGTTGGTGATAAAGTTTATGATACCTTCTTGCTTTGGAGAAAGCGACTTCAATTTTGATCCTCACGGGGGACTCAATTTCCTCGTTAATCGAGATTTAAGTCTAGCAGCTTTATTGCGATGAAAAACGCCTTTGCTTACCGCTCTATCTATACTACTTATAGCTGCTACTGTTTCCTCGCGTGCCGAAATATCTTTAGCAGCAATCTTCTCCTCCAGCCTAGCTATAAGAGTCTTGACACCACTTTTTACGGCGCGATTTCGCAATCGTTTTCTCTCTGCTACCCGGGCAGTTTTACTGCCCTGAACTTGTTTCAGGGTTGACATCTGTCCCTCCTTTTCTTACAACGCTTATTACATTCCATACAACAGAAGCTTTAGATATTATTTTTGCTAATTGAGCAGCACTTTTCACTTCTAGAGTGAAATCCAATGAAGTCAAATTATCATTCTGAGGAGCCATATTTACACCAATAAGATTCACCCCCTCTTCAGCTACAATAGCGCTGATATCTCGAACCAGACCAACTCTATCCCAGGCATCAACCTGTACGGTTACCGGATAAACTTGTTCCACGTTGCCCCATTCCACTGGAATCAACCTCTCCTTTTCCATCTCATTAACGATGTTGAGACAATTCCTATTATGCACAGTGATACCTCGCCCTTGAGTAATGTAGCCAATAATTTTGTCGCCGGGCAAGGGATGGCAGCAATTTGCCAGGCGGGTAAGCAAATCACCCACTCCCAGAACCTTAATGCCCACCGGGCTAATCCTGGCTGGAGTTGGCAATAAACCAATCCCCTCTTGAGCAGACTCAAGCTCCGTGTTTAATTTAAGAGCTATCTGCGAAACGCTCAGACTACCACAGCCAAGAGCAAAAAAGAGATCATCTGGATTACTGTAGCCAAAGGAAGATATTGCCTTGTCAACATTGCTCAGATTAATGCCAAGGCGCTTAATTTCTTTATCCCAGATTTGCTTACCAGTCGCCACACATTGACCTCTCTCTTGCTTCTTGAACCACTGGCGGATTTTGGTTCGGGCATGAGATGATTTGACATAGCCAAGCTCTGAATTGAGCCAGTCTAAACTAGGGCCTCTGTCTTTTTTACCAGCTATGATCTCTACGACATCGCCATTTTTAAGAATATAATTCAACGATTTCAGCTTCCCATTCACTTTGGCACCAATACATCTGTAGCCCAGGTCTGTATGAACTCGGAAAGCAAAATCCAGTGGTGTAGCGCCTTTGGGTAGATCTTTTATCTCGCCTTTCGGAGTGGACACAAACACCCGGTCGGAAAGCACATCACTTTTGACGGATTCCAGAAATTCCTCACTATCCAGCTCCTCTTTCCAGTCAACAAGTTGGCGTACCCAGGCTAGTTCTTTATCAAAACGAGCGTCTGCCTTCCCTTCCTTATAGCGCCAGTGTGCAGCTATGCCATACTCGGCAACTTGATGCATATCATAAGTCCGAATCTGTATCTCCAGTGGCGTCGTAGTGTTATATATTACCGTGGTGTGCAGTGATGAATACCCGTTGTCTTTAGGGTTAGCAATAAAATCATCAAACTCTTCAAATATCGGATGCCAAAGGCTGTGAATTACCCCTAACGCCTTGTAACAATCTGAGACGGAATTTGTCAGCACGCGTAGAGCGAAGAGGTCATGGATATCGTTAAAATCTTTGCCCTGCGCAGTATATTTGTCTATCTTTTGATAGATGCTATAGATGTGCTTTGGCCGGCCAAAGACCTTATTCTTTATGCTAGCCTTGTCCAATTCCTGGCATAATATTTGGCTGATCTCATTTATGAAGCTTTCCCGCTCTACCCGCTTTCCAGCTACTAATCTGGCGACGCGATGATACTGCTCTGGCTCGAGATAACGAAAAGCCAAGTCTTCTAACTGCCACTTGATTCTCCATATACCCAAACGGTGTGCTAGAGGAGCATATATCTCTAAAGTCTCATGGGCAATAGTGAGACGCTTATCTAAAGGCAAGGCACCTAGCGAGCGCATATTATCCAGCCTATCAGCCAATTTAATTAAAATGACTCCTAGGTCTTCAGCTGTCGCCATAAGCATCTTGCGTAAATTTTCCGCTTGCAATTTTGACCTTATTTCTTCTGTTTCAACTCGACTTGTTAGCTTGTTCAGTTTGGTAACGCCATCAACTAACTTGGCTACCCGGGGATTGAACTTAGTTTCAATTTCCTTGAGCGTTATACCGCAATCCTCAGGAACATCATGTAGCAGAGCCGCCGCTATGGTATCGGCATCAAGTCGCAGGTCGGCCAACGCCATAGCTGTGCGTAAAGGGTGCTCCAAAAAAAGCTGCCCCGACTTACGCCTTTGTCCTCGGTGTGCTTGGGCGGCAAATTCGTAAGCCCTTTCTACCAGATTTACCTCATCGGGCAAATATTCTCTGACTTTTCCTATAAGCGAGCTTGCCATAGAAATAACAAACTGGTCCTGAAACAAGTTCAGGATTGTACTAAACATTTTAGATGTAATTTAAGGTTATTTCAACTTTCTTCTGTCATTGAGAAAGGAATTCCTGTAAAATGTGTTATGAAAAAGAGAGGGTGGGAGTATTTCTATGTATAAAGCGCCCCGCGGTACATCAGATATTTTGCCAGCAGAGCAGGCCTACTGGAAATATGTAGAAGAAAAGGCTATTTCTTTGTGCCAGCTTTATGGTTACCAGCCTTTGAGTACGCCACTACTGGAAGATTCCCAGCTTTTCACCCGCACTAGCGCTTCAGGAACAGACATCGTTGATAAGGAAATGTATATCTTCAAGGATAGAGGAGGTCATGAACTGGCTTTAAGGCCAGAGGGGACAGCACCAGTTTGTCGAGCTTATTTACAGCATGGATTATTTAGCTTACCACAACCGGTAAGGCTTTATTACATTGGTGCCACTTTTAGATATGAGCGACCTCAAGCTGGACGCTATCGTCAGCATCAGCAATTTGGCTTTGAAGCTATTGGCGATGCTGACTCTGCTCTTGATGCTGAAGTAATAGTGATGGCGCGGAATTTTCTCCTTTCCCTTGGCTTGATTCAATTCACTATTCAACTTAACAGCATTGGCTGTAAGCTTTGCCAACCACGATATAGGGAAATACTAAAGAAGCATTACACCGCCCTGAACTCGATTCAGGGTCATCTTTGCTCTGATTGTCAGACGAGATTGGAGAGAAATCCCCTGCGCTTGCTCGACTGCAAAAATGCGTCGTGCCAGGAAATGGCTGATACAGCTCCGAAAACGGTTGATTTTCTCTGTCCAGAATGCCGGGCTCATTTCCAAAGCCTTCAAGAGTATCTGAGCATACTGGGCATTTCCTTTCAATTCAATCATAGATTAGTGCGCGGCCTGGATTATTATACTAGAACTGTATTTGAGATTCAGCCCGGTAAAGGAACAACACAACAAGGTGCCCTTGGAGGAGGAGGTCGCTATGACAACCTCATCGAGGAATTGGGGGGAGAGTTTACTCCAGCAGTCGGTTTTGCCGCCGGTATGGAAAGATTAATATTGAAATTAAAGGAAGAAAAAATAAGCATTCCTCCTTTGCCTGAACCTGTTGTCTTTATTGCTTATCTGGGAAGCGAAGCTAAGAATGAAGCGATAAAACTTGCTTTCCAGCTGCGGCAGGTAGGTATTGCTACTATAGTGGCCGTGGGTGATAAAAGCTTGAAGGCACAATTGAAGCAGGCTGATGCCCGCGGCACCAGCTACGCAATTATTATAGGGAAAGAGGAAATAGAAAGCCAATCCGCGATATTGCGAGATATGAAAAGCGGGGAACAGAAAATTATTCCTTTAGCCAAAGTAGCAGAAACGCTAATCTCAAGGTAGGATGGCGTAGATTGCCACGCCTTCGGCTCGCAACTTTGGCTCAGGGCTTCGGCTCACTGCAATGACAGAGGAAAATTTGTGCAACGATCTAAAACTAGTCAAGAGTCTTTAGTAGTTGCCCAATTTATTGGGCAATTGTGCCTGATGAATCAGACAACTACTGACTGATGACTAATGACTCAAGACTAATTTTGAAGGAGGGAAGCCATTATGAATAGGTACAAGGTAACTTTTTTACCCGACCAAAAAGAGATCGAGGTAGATGAAGGTGCTACTCTGTTTGAGGCAGCAGAAAAAGCCGGAGTGTACCTCAACAGCTTATGTGGTGGAGAAGGTGTTTGTGGTAAATGTCGTGTTCAAGTAAGTAAAGAAAATGTTAAGGCAGACAAGCACTCAATTGCTTTTTTCTCCAAAGAAGAGCTACAAAATGGTTACGTTCTCGCTTGCCAGACTCGAGTGAAACATAACCTGGAAGTGGTTATCCCGCCAGAGTCTCGTCTAGAGGAGGAGCAAATTCTGACAGAGTCGCACTTAAAGGAACAGCAGACCTGGGGGGAAACATGTCCCATCACCTACAGTAAACCTGATTGGCTCTCCCTGCATAAGAGACCTTATGACCCGGCATCTCTCTTTGACCCATTGGTGAGCAAAGTATATCTGGAGCTTCCCGAGCCAACCACTGACGATAATATCCCTGATACCGGGCGTATTGTTAGGGAACTCAGGAAGAGGCTCAAATATCCTTCCTACGAAATACCTTTAATTTGCCTACAAGACCTGTCCATGAAGCTTCGCCGCCATAGGTGGAAAGTCACCGCCACTATAGCCAGGCACAATGACGTAGGTCGGATACTGCAAATAGATGCGGGGGATACTACGGGTAAAAACTATGGTGTAGCTCTCGATGTAGGTACCACCACTGTGGTAACTCAGCTAGTCTATCTTAAAACAGGCCAGGTTATGGGAGTAGAAGGCAGCCACAACTTACAAGCCCGCTACGGGGAGGATGTTCTCTCGCGAATTGCCTTTGTCTGTGGCAAAGGCTCTCTAGATGTTCTCCAGAAGGCAGTAGCAGAAAACATCAATACTTTGGTCCAAACGTTAGCCCAAAGGAAAAGCGTTGATATCAAAGATATTACCTGCATTGTTGCTGCGGGAAATACTACCATGAGCCACCTTCTTTTAGGTTTGGTGCCCTGCTCTATTAGAGACGATCCCTATGTCCCTACGGTTGATCTTTACCCTCAGGTAGCAGCCAGAGAAGTAGGCATTAACATAAATCCGCAAGGGGTGCTGCAAGTGATGCCCAGTGTGGCTAGCTATGTTGGTGGTGACACCGTGGCTGGCATACTAGCCTGTGGCTTGGCAGATAGACCCGAGACGACATGTCTTATTGATGTCGGTACTAACGGAGAAATTGTCATTGGCAACAATGAATGGATGCTCTCCTGCTCCGCTTCTGCCGGTCCCGCCTTTGAAGGTGGAGACACAAAATGCGGCATGCGAGCGACACGGGGAGCAATACAGAGGGTGGAAATAAGCAGCAGAGTAGTCTATGAAACTATTGGTAAGGCCAAACCAAGGGGAATTTGTGGCTCCGGTCTAATTGATTTAATTCATGAATTGGCCAGGAACAAGATAGTTGATATAGATGCCAAATTTCACCCTTCCCTCCAGGACAAACGACTTATCAAAGAAAATGGTGAGCTGGAATATATAGTGGCTTTCCCCGAGGAGACAGAAACAGGGCAGGCTTTAGTCATAGGTCAGACAGATATAAACAACATTATGAGGTCCAAAGCAGCAATATTTGCCGCAATTAAGTCCCTAATGGACTACGCTGGACTTACCTTCAACCAGCTTAACCAGATTTATGTTGCCGGTGGTTTTGGAAACTATCTAAATGTTGATAAGGCTATCAGCATAGGCTTATTACCAGATATACCGAGAGAAAAGATAGAGTTCATTGGCAACAGCTCGCTTATGGGTGCCCGAATGACTCTTGTCTCTTCTTATGCCTTTGAGAAAGCTATCAATATTTCCCAAGGAATAACCAACATCGATCTTTCTCATTATGCCCCCTTTGCCGACGAGTATATAGCCGCTCTCTACCTGCCTCACATAGATCGGGAGCTTCTCTTCCCCTCGGTAAATTATTAAGCGAGGCAGTTCAGTTTTTTTATATTTAGAAATTCTCTGGCAACTTCAGGCGTGTGCCAGCATTGTTGGGGAAGAAAATGTCACCAAATTCTTCAGCTAGCCTTACTGAGGCCGGGAAGCCAGTGCAATGAGAAGTTCCCAACCTTTGTATGCCAAGTCCTTTTAGTTCGGCAATGGTTAATTCAACTTCCCTGAACTTGATTCAGGGACGGATTAGATGTGTGCCACCGACAACAGTATCAATAGCTTCAACTCTGGTCAGTTTCTGGGCATGACGCATGGTGTTAACGATGCCACGGTGAGCACAGCCAGCAACTATTACTAAGCCCTGGCTAGTCTTAACTACCAGTGCCATATCGTCTTTGAGGGGATCGGGACAAAAAACACCTTCCCTTTTAACATAGAGGTTAGCATCGATTTTCTCATAATCAGTGAGCATGGGAATCTCACCTGTAGTTACGATACGGTCGCTGATCCATACAGGCTTACTAGTCAAAGTAAAAGATGCTCCCAGACTTTCCAATTCCTCTTTCTGGAAGGGTATGCCAATATAACTATGGACCGTCTCCCCGGGACGCTGCACATACTTGGCATCCCAGATATCAGGGTGGGCGATTATCTCCACCTCCTTTCTCATCGCCATAAGCAGTTGGCGCAGACCCCCTGTGTGGTCAAAATGACCATGGCTGACGATAATCTTATCTATAGTGGATAGATCTATTCCTAAAACAGAGGCATTATGCACCACAGAAGCACTTTGCCCGGTATCAAGCAAAACCTTTAAACCGCCAACTTCCACAAGGATACTCAATCCCCATTCAGCAATTACGCCCACTCTACTCGCAGTGTTCTCTACTAAAGTAACGATATCCATGCTTCTTCTCAGCAATTCAAATTGTTTTGCTCAGCTCGTTTTTGCTCCGAAGTTGTGAATTCCACTTTTTCGCCATACATTATGAACCTATGACAATAATTCGTAAAATCATGACGCCACTACCTTTTTAAGCCATACCTATTGATAATCGCCCCCCCGGGCTATAATATTTCAGCATACGGAGAATACTTACCACGAAGGAGGCCATACAGAGATGAAAGCGATAAGATATGTCAGGGGATTAAACAAAGGATTATTCTGGTTCCTATTGCTGGCCTTGCTGCTAGCATTAGTCCTGCCCGTCGGTAATGCCTGCGTGGTCCGGGCACAGCCCGGCGCGATTACGATTACCTATTCCTTTCGCAGATGAGACCAGAATTGCTTCCAAGGAAAATGTTGCTGTTAATCTCTATAACCTTAGCAATTTGTCCCATCTACACCTCGGGCATCCTTAGCTCCAACAACCTATTGTCGGGGCAAACCGTTGGCAGCATAGAAAGCTTCGGCTGCGAGGCTTCCATTCCTTCTGGGACGAGCTTGAAAGTTCAATTCTCCCAAGACAATACAAATTGGTATAACTCTGCGGGAACTTTAGGTGGCTGGGATACTCTATCTGCAGGCTCAAATTCCATTGATTTATCCTCTCTAAACTGGTCTGGAGCCAACTTCTATTACAGAATGGAGTTTACCTCCGATGGGAGCGGATACCCCAGTCCCTGGATGAAATAAGTGTTACTGCCTCAGTTCCCCAGTGGGTAAAGTTGCTTGTTTTAGCGCCCTGGATTGCCCTGGCTGCAGCGATTATAGCTGGAGCAACCATAGCTATAAGGCACAGAACCCACGGATAGACTGGGAAGATTGCGGAGCCTATTCCGAGAGGTGCGATTCTTCGCTTCGCTCTCTTTCATTTATTCACCTTTGCTCTCGTGTAGACTCGGTAAATTTTCTCATCTCTTTCTTGGAAACATTTAGTGCATTGCTCAACTTCCTCGGGCTTAACATCCTCAAGACTGACCTCAAAACCAAGCTCTTCATACATCTCCACTATCCTATTGAGATGTGTTTCACCATCAATGGCAACTTCCCGCCATCCCGCTTTTACCGTTTCCTCGCTCATTTCGCCACCTCACTAACTGAAGCTGTTTGCTTGATGCCCTGTAAAAGCCTGAGAAAGGCCTTGTGGCACCCAGCCATCCCTTCTATTAAAGGAATTCCTTTGAAATAGACCAAGGCATTTTTTATCCACCAGTCATCTGAGAAGAGTTTAGCATATCACTACTCTCTTAGGATGTATTAAAAGTTTCGGGGTAGAGAGGGCCTCCATTTTCATTACCACCACCCCTTATTTGGTAAGGGAACAATTGACATTTCTATGATATTGTCGCATAATCTTCCACACGACAATGCGATGAGGTGACTTAATGAGAAAGATGACTGTAGTTTTTGATGACGATGCCCTTTACACTACGGTGAAGGTAGAGGCAGCTAGGCGTAACCAACCAGTGAAGAAGCTTGTCAGTCAGGCGCTAAGGGAGTGGCTAGAGGCTCAAGAAGATGCTAAGCTTCTTCCTGAAATAGAGAAGACTCGGGCTGAGTGGCAAGAGAAGGGAGGCATCGAGGCCAACGAATTTTTCGCTAAGCTAAAAGCTGAGGCCAAAACAGATGCCCCATAGAATAGAGATTTCACCATCTGCAGGAAAAGACCTCAAACGCCTGCCTCTTCAGGTTTGCGAAAGGCTAGAAGCGGATATACTTGCTTTAGCTGATGATCCTTACCCTAAGGGAGTGCACAAGATTCAAGGAACACAAAGAGCCTATCGTATCAGGATAGGAAGCTACCGAATCGTTTACGAGGTCTATAAAGAGCAACAAGTGGTGGTTATCCTGCGAGTGGCTCGACGTAGTAAAAGCACCTACAAAGGAATCTAGCCCAAAACCATTCATTTAATCTGGCATCTGGAGCTCTGATGAATGCGCTCCTTCTCGAAATTTGCCAAAGCCCAGACATGGAGGTATATTTATCTCGACACACCCGCAACAGGATGAGAAAATTCAGGATTTCTCCTGAACAAGTAAAACCCAAGTTCTACAGTTTATCGCAAAAAAAGCTTTTTTGAACGAGAAGTGGATATGTCTAATGCCTTGACACCACATTTGGGACAAGTCGCACTGATGGATGTGTTGAAAGTTTCGGGGAAGGGAGGCGATAGTAAAGATTTATAATAATGGGCTCACCTTGGCATAAAAGCCAATGAAGGAGGTGTGAGCCCATGCAGGTAGAATGCCTGGCAACTACTGATCTAGTTCAGATAGATGGGTGACACTTTATATGCTTGTGAAATTGGGTAATAACTCCCATGTCATTGCGAGCCGAAGGCGTGGCAATCTCATCCCTATTTCTGAGATTGCTTCGGCTGACTTGGTCAGCCTCGCAATGACATTTACGTGATTATTTTTGCAATTGACTATAATTGTGCTTTGCTCAAAGACAAAATTGTTAAGATCTTAATAATAATTTCGTGGCGCAAACGCCTTCCCCTTATTGCCAAGTTGATGCCCCATAGTATAAAATACCGAAGCTTACAAAGAGACAAGGAGGAACAATGAACTCAACGGTTAAGGAAATTCCGGCAGTATGGTTACAGGCTGCCAGCTGTACCGGATGCTCAGTCTCCCTTTTGAATACTGTAAATCCCTCTATTAAAAACCTCCTAATTGATGAGGTGCTCCCTGGCAAACATATAAATTTGAGGTTTCATCCTACTGTGATGGCGGGAGCAGGTAAGGTGGTAATTGGACTTATGGAGGACGAAGTATATTGAATATCACTATTACTCTTAATGGCTCTGAAGTAATTGGTCGGCCCGGGATGACTATTCTTGAACTTACTCAGGAGAGCGGGGTTTACATTCCCACTTTGTGCCATGATTCTCATCTTATTCCAACAGGCTCCTGTGGGGTCTGTTTAGTTGAAGATGAGAGCAATGGTAATTTGCTCACTGCTTGTAATAGCCCAATCCAATCAGGCATGAGGATTAGAACTGATTCCCCACGTGTGATCGAGGAAAGAAGAATCGTTGTTGAGCGCATATTGGCCAACCACCCTGATGCTTGCCTAATTTGCGAGAAAGGCAATCGATGTGCCCTCAGAAAGATAGCTAGCGAATTGGGCATTGGCCGAATAAGGTTTGACCAAAACAGAAGCTATATTCCTTTGCAAGACGATAATCCCTTTATTATCAGGGACCTAAGTAAGTGTATTCATTGTGATATGTGCATCCGGGCCTGCCAAGAACTACAAGGTGCTAGAGCGTATGATCAGTCCAACTTTGATAAGCCCATGAAGGAGACACTGTGCGAATTTTGCGGGCTGTGTGTCTCTTTATGTCCTGTAGGAGCTTTATCAGAGAAGATAGGGAAGTATAGAGATTGGGCAATAAAGGAGGTTAGGACAGTCTGTCCTTATTGTGGCTGTGGCTGCAGTATATGTCTTCATGTGCGGGATAACCAGATCCTTGGAATTAGTGCTGCTGAGGATAACTCAGTTAATGGAGGTCTCCTGTGCGTCAAGGGCCACTACGGACTTGATTTTGTTAATCATAAAGATAGATTGTTGCAACCTTTAATTAGAAGGAACGAAAAATTAGAAGAGGCAAGTTGGGAAGCGGCTCTAAACTTGGTAGCCGAAAGGTTGAAGCAGATTAAACAAGATTATGGAAGCGACAGCATTGCCCTTATGAGCTCAGCTAAGTGCACTAATGAGGAGAATTATTTGTTCCAGAAATTTGCCCGGACTGTTATTGGCACAAATAACATCGATCACTGTGCCCGTCTTTGTCATGCCTCCACCCTGGTCGGTTTGGTAGCTTGCTTTGGTGCTGGTGCCATGACAAATTCCATTGGCGAAATTGAGAATGCTGAGGTGATAGTTGTTATTGGCAGCAATACTAGTGAGACACATCCAATTATTGCCATGAAAATAAGACGAGCAGTGCGGCAAAAAGGCGCCAGGCTGATTGTAATTGACCCTAGAGGAATCCCTATGACTAGGTATGCCACTATTTGGCTCCGCCAAAAGCCAGGGACAGATGTCGCATTGCTTAACGGTCTTATGCACGTCATAATCAAAGAAAACCTTTGGGCTAAGGATTATGTTGAAAAAAGAACCGAGGGTTTTGAAGAACTGAAGAGGGTAGTAGAGAAATATCCCCCTAGCATAGTAGAAGAGATTACTGGCATACCTCAAGATAAACTGACTGAGGCTGCCCGAATGTATGCCACTGCCAAGACAGCTATGATTTTCTTTACTATGGGCATTACCCAGCATAGTACAGGAACAGATAATGTTAAGTCAGTAGCTAATCTAGCTATGCTATGCGGCAAGGTAGGCATTGAGAGTGGTGGGGTAAACCCACTGCGGGGTCAGAACAATGTGCAGGGAGCTTGCGATATGGGAGCATTGCCGGATTTTCTCCCTGGCTATCGATCTGTTGCTGACAGCGAAGTAGTTGGGAGGTTCGAAAAGGCTTGGGGAGCTAAACTACCTACCAATCCGGGCTTGACGGTAGTGGAAATGATGAAGGCTGCTGGAGAGGGGAGAATTAAAGCAATGTATATTATGGGAGAAAATCCCATGCTCAGTGATCCTGACATTGCTCATGTAAGCGAAGGATTAAAGAATCTTAAATTTTTGGTGGTTCAAGATATTTTCCTTACCGAGACAGCCCGATTAGCTGATGTGGTATTTCCCGCGGTAACATTTGCTGAAAAAGATGGGACTTTCACCAATACTGAGAGGAGGGTTCAACTGGTAAGGAAAGCTATTGAGCCATTAGGTGAGGCTAAACCAGATTGGGAAATTATCACTCAATTATCCTCAAGAATGGGCTATCCTTTAAAGTATTCCCATCCGGCTGAAATCATGGAGGAAATTGCCCGATTGACCTCTTCCTATGCTGGCATTGATTATAAGAGATTGGAAAAGGGAGGATTGCAGTGGCCTTGTTTGGATAAGGCCCATCCCGGCACCAGATACCTCCACAGGGAACGGTTTACTCGTGGTCTAGGACTATTCCAGCCAGTGGAGTATTTGCCGCCAGCGGAAATGCCTGACGAAGAATATCCCTTTGTTCTTTCTACAGGAAGGGTGCTTTATCATTTTCATACTGGCTCAATGAGTCGTCGGGCGCAAGGGCTGGCTGAGATTTACCCTGAAAGCGAAGTAGAAATAAATCCCTTGGATGCCCAAAAGCTAGACATCACTGAAGGGGCAATAGTAAAATTGACGTCCCGCCGTGGGCAAATCAGAGTCAGGGCTGCCAAGACAGAAAGGGTTCCTCAGGGAATGATATTCCTTAATTTCCATTTTGCTGAGGCTGCCGTAAATAAACTAACCAATCCAGCTCTAGATCCGATAGCAAAAATTCCTGAATATAAGGTCTGCGCTGTTAAAGTCGAAAGGGAGGCTAAGAAATGAAAACGATTACGGAACAGAAGCCACTTGAAGAGATTCAAGCCCTTCTTGAGAAAAAGAACAAAATATATCTCATTGGCTGTGGCACTTGTGCGACTCTGTGTCATACTGGAGGAAACAAAGAGGTTCTCGAAATGAAGGAGAAGTTGATAGAACTCGGTAAGGAGGTCACTGAGTCAGTAGTGATTCCAACTGCTTGTGATAACCTAGTTGGTGAACTACTTAAAGAATTTCGTTGGCATGCTGACAGATGCGATGCTATTTTAGTAATGGCTTGTGCTCTTGGTGTGCAAAATGTAGTTCGTCATAATCCGGGTAAGCTGGTTTATCCCGCCTTGAATACCCTCTTTATCGGCGTCGAGGAAGAACCAGGACGCTTTACTGAAGTCTGTAGCCAATGCGGAGACTGTATTCTGGGTAGAACGGTTGGCGTGTGCCCTGTAACCGCCTGTGCTAAGGGATTGCTAAATGGTCCTTGCGGAGGCTCGCAAAATGGTAAGTGTGAAGTATCCCCTGAGAGGGATTGTGCTTGGGCTAAAATAGTAGAGAAGCTAGAGGAATTAGGTGAGCTTGACAAGTTGGAGGAGATCGCGGAACCAAAAGACTGGAGCAAAATGGAAAGACCGCGTAGCGCTATCATAGCTTCAGTTTGATAATTACCTATGGATTTTCATTACTGGCTAAAGAGGTGAGAAACAATGAAGACGAAAAGTAACTTAGAACGGGTGTTAGAATCCAAAAACTTTGCTGTCACAGGCGAATTAGGCCCACCTCAAAGCGCCGACCCTGAAGTGATCAGGAGAAAAGCCAGGATACTCAAGGACCATGTTGATGCTTTTAATGTTACTGACGGTCAAACTGCCGTGGTGCGAATGTCAAGTTGGGCGGCTTGCCTCATAGGTAAGGAACAAGGTTTAGAACCTATCGTGCAAATGACTTGTCGGGATCGAAATCGCATTGCTCTTCAGATGGATGTGTTAGGTGTAGCAGCCCTGGGCATAAATAACATCTTATGCCTCACAGGCGACCACCAGAAATTTGGTAATCATCCTACGGCTAAGGGTGTTTATGATATTGATTCTATTCAATTTGTTAAGATGGTGAAGGATATGCGCGACGAGAAAAAATTTCAGTGTGGAGAAGAGATGCCAGTTGAGCCTCGCCTCTTCATTGGAGCTGCTGCCAATCCCTTTGCTGACCCTTTTGAGTTTCGGGTAATTCGCCTTGCTAAAAAAGTTGCCGCTGGAGCAGATTTCATCCAAACTCAGATTGTCTACAATGTGGACAAGTTTGCCGAGTGGATGAAGATGGTGTGTGATAAGGGATTACACGAAAAGGTGAAAATCCTTGCCGGAGTTGCTCCGATAAAATCAGTCGGTGCCGCGAGGTATATGAAGACTAAAGTCCCCGGAATGGATGTGCCTGACAGTGTTATCGAGCGGCTGCGAGGTGTAACTAAGGAGCAAGTACCCAAGGAGGGGATTAAGCTCTGCGTAGATATAATCAATCAAGTGCGCCAAATTGAAGGTGTAGCCGGCATTCACCTCATGGCTATTGAATGGGAGGAAGCTGTGCCTGAGATAATGGAAGCCGCAGGACTTCTACCTCGCCCTTAAAGCTGACCGTGGCTTTACCATCTCTCCCAAGATAACATGAGCATAAGCGAGGTTTTAAAGCACTCATTGCGCTTTTTTCATCGGCGCACCTCTGCCATTATTTTTGTAGATGGGCTAATCATTTGTTTCACTTTTTCGTTCTATTATTAAGAACGGTATGGCAGAGCATGTAGAAAGGATCTTAGAAATGAACATGAAGTTATTGATCAGTTTATTAGTTTTAGGTGTCATAATACTAGCTGTGGGCTTGGTGATAATGTTTGTGGGATTGCCCTAGCCAAGACGCAATTGGCCTTATCCTCCGAAGTAACATTTAGTAATTTTTCTCCTCTAGAAATGTTAATGAGGCTGTGAGAGAGACGGTTTTTCGTTATACTAATTGTGACGAATGATATTTTGTTGGTGGACAAGCCTAAAGGAATCACTTCATCTCGAGTAGTAGAGCTGGTAAAAAGAAAGTCCAAGGTGAAGGCTGGTCATACCGGGACACTGGACCCGATAGCTACAGGGCTGATGATTGTTCTCACGGGCAAACGCACTAAGGAAGCTTCCTCGTTTCTCGGGCTGGATAAATCTTATGAAGTCAAATCTATCCTGGGTATAGAGACTGATAGTTTTGATTCTCAAGGCGAGGTTTTACAGCAGAGCAACAAGGGAGTAAGCAAAGAAGAGCTGGAGAAGGTATTAGAGGAGTTCCGTGGCGATATCTGGCAAGTGCCGCCTCCTTTCTCCGCTAAGAAAATAAAAGGTCGAAAAGCTTATGAGCTAGCCAGGAAAGGTGTAAATGTGGATATACCACCAAAGAAAGTAAGCATCTATCGCCTGGAACTCAAAGAGTTCCAATTTCCTTATTTTACCTTGACTTGCGACGTGTCCTCGGGGTTTTATGTTAGAAGTCTGGTTCATGATATTGGGAAGAAACTAGGGGTTGGTGCCAGCGTAGTGGAACTTCGCCGCACCAGAATCGGCCCTTACCAGGTAGAGGAAGCTAAAAACTTAAGGGAAATTCTGGAGTAGCTTGCTTGATAGTAGAAGGTAACCTAATCCTTTCTATCTCATTTTCGTTATAGTATTTAGGGTAATGGTTCAACCATTCTCATGTCACCCTGAGCCGAACCCTGAACGTTATCAGATTCTTCGCGGAGTTTACCCTGTGAGATTCCGAAACAAGTTCGGAATGACATTACAGGGCTCAGAATGACAGTAAGTGAAGGGCTCAGAATGACAGTAAGTGAAGGGCTCAGAATGACAGTAAGTGAACGGATAGTGTTTAGAAAAGAGCAAAATGAAGCAACTATTTAGAGTTCTGCTACTAGCTATTTGTCTTAGCCTGGTTACTATGTCCTTAGCGCCGGTGGCTTTGGCGGACAGAGGTATGGTGCCCATAAG
>MNYE01000090.1 GCA_001873005.1 Dehalococcoidia bacterium CG2_30_46_9 | reverse complement strand
TTTAGTTACATTCCCAATTAGCTGTGAGTAAGTATATTTTTGTTACTGGTGGTGTAGTTAGTTCTGTAGGCAAGGGAATCGCAGCCGCCTCAATCGGTAAGATATTAAAAAGTCGCTCGATATCTGTCACGGTACAAAAACTTGACCCTTATTTAAATGTTGACCCAGGAACGATGTCTCCCTACCAGCATGGTGAAGTATTTGTCACTAAAGACGGTGCCGAAACCGACCTGGATCTAGGGCATTATGAGAGATTCATTGGAGTAGAATTGACTCAGGCCTCTAATGTTACCTCAGGACAGGTCTATTCCGCTGTTATAGCACAAGAAAGGAGAGGGGATTTCCTGGGAGGCACAATTCAGGTAGTGCCACATGTAACAAATGAAATAAAAAGACGAATAAGGGAGGTAGCCGAAATATCTGGGGCTGAGCTAGTCATTGTTGAAGTCGGAGGCACCGTGGGAGACATTGAAGGACAACCATTTCTCGAGGCTATAAGGCAGATGAGAAAAGACGAGGGTAGGGATAACGTATTATATATTCATGTTACCTTTTTGCCCTACATTGCTGCCACTAATGAATTGAAGACCAAGCCAACACAACACAGCGTCAACGAGCTGAGGAGAATGGGTATCCAACCCGATGTCATATTGTGTCGCAGCGATAAGGAGGTATCACCGGGGATAAAGGACAAAATATCACTTTTTTGTGATGTTGACCGGGAAGCAGTCATCCCACTGGTTACTAGTGAGACTATTTACGAAGTGCCTTTATTGCTTGAGGATGCTGGTCTGGGAGAACTTATCGTCAGCCGATTAGGGCTAAAAGCAGAGAGAAATGAGCTGAGTGAGTGGCGTAATTTAGTAGCTAAGCTAAAGACTCCTAAAGAGATGGTAACCATTGGGCTGGTGGGTAAGTATGTTGGGCTTCAAGATGCTTATTACTCTGTGCGTGAAGCATTATGTCATGCTGCCTTAGCTCACGATTGCGAGGTAAAAATAGAATGGCTTGATTCAGAAAATTTGGAAACTGGCGATGACGGGGTGCTCAAACGAGTTCAAGGTATAATAGTCCCCGGCGGTTTTGGCTACCGAGGGATTGAAGGCATGGTAGCTGCCGCCAAATTTGCCAGAGAAAAGAAAATTCCCTATCTTGGTTTATGTCTGGGGATGCAAGTCATGGTTATTGAATTTGCCCGTCAGGTGTTCCATAGCCAGGACGTTAACTCTACCGAGTTCGATGCCAAGACTGCCTATCCAGTGATTACTCTCCTCCCGGAACAACGCGAAGTAAGACAGATGGGAGGAACCATGAGGCTGGGAACTTATCCTTGCCATCTGGTACCAGGAACAAAGACAGCTAAAGCTTATGGCAGCGAAGTTGTTTACGAGCGGCATCGTCACCGCTTCGAATTTAATAATATCTTTCGTCGAACATTGAAAGAGGCTGGGCTTATACCCAGTGGGCTCTTGCTAGATGGGGATTTAGTGGAAATTATGGAACTCGAGGACCATCCCTGGATGATTGCCTGTCAATTTCACCCCGAGTTCAAATCCCGCCCCGATTCCCCCCATCCCCTATTTCAGCACTTTATCGGGGCGGCTAAGAAAACAATGGTCGAAGGTGCCCAAATGAAGCTATCAACTGTAAAATAAATAGACTCTAAATGCTAAACTATGAAGAGAT
This sequence comes from Dehalococcoidia bacterium CG2_30_46_9, assembly GCA_001873005.1. Classification (GTDB taxonomy): domain Bacteria; phylum Chloroflexota; class Dehalococcoidia; order GIF9; family AB-539-J10; genus CG2-30-46-9. Next base: position 2,266 of record MNYE01000090.1, on the reverse strand, counting down.
ACGAAATTCTAAGCACTAAATCCGAAACAAACTCAAATATTTAGGATTTGTCATTGATGAGATTATTCTTAGATACTGCTAATATAGAACACATCCGCCATGGGGTAAGGTTAGGAGTGATTAGTGGAGTGACTACTAACCCTACTATCGTATCCCGGGAAGGCAAAGTGGATTACCAAAAGCTAGTTCAGGAAATCTGTTCTATTGTCCCTGGACCGGTGTCAACCGAAGTGTTAAGTCAGGATGTTGCAGGAATGATAACTGAGGCAAGAGAAATAGCTAGATGGGCAGAGAACATCGTGGTCAAGATACCTGCTAGCCTTGATGGAGTAGAAGCTACTTCAGTGCTGGCTAAGGAAAACATAAAAGTCAATTTTACCTTGTGCTTTTCCCTAAACCAGGCTATACTAGGGGCGGCAGCAGGGGCTACCTTCGTCAGCCCATTTGTAGGTAGGCTCGATGATGTTGGCGAGGATGGTATCAGAGTAGTGGCTGACATTGTCGAGTACCTGGAATACTACCAATTACCTACCCAGGTGATAGCTGCCAGCATCAGACATCCCCAGCACTGTCTGGCAGCAGCTAAAGTTGGAGCACATATTGCTACCGTGCCGTATAACGTATTATTACAAATGATACAGCATCCTCTGACTGACACTGGTATTAAGCGTTTCCTAGACGACTGGAAAAGGACTCAACAAACTTAAGGAGATTAACAATGACAACTTTGTCTCAACTAGAAAGTAGAACTCGTGACGAATTGGAGGCAATTGCTAAAGAGCAAGGCATTACTGGCTACTCCTCTCTGAAAAAATCCGAACTTGCCTTCCAGATTCTCAAATCACAGGCAGAACAGGAAGGGACTGTAGTTGTCACTGGCATTCTAGACATTATGGATGAGGGCTACGGCTTCATGCGTCAGGATAGTCTCACACGGGGAGCCAATGATATATATGTATCTAACTCTCAGATTCGCCGCTTCAATTTAAAAAATGGCGATGCCATCTGTGGTCGAGCCAGACCTCCCAGGGATACGGAAAGATATTATAGCTTGCTCTACGTCGAAAGTATCAACGCACTTGATCCGGAACTAACCAGGGAACGACGTAATTTTGTTTCCTTAACACCCATCTTCCCCAACAAACTCATAAACCTGGAAACAACTTCAGACGAGCTATCCACCCGCCTCATCAACTTGATAGCACCAATAGGAAAAGGACAAAGAGGACTTATCGTATCACCGCCTAAAGCGGGTAAAACAATACTTCTCAAAAAGATTGCTAATGCCATCGCGGTAAACTACAGTGATATCCACCTAATGGTCTGTCTCATCGGCGAAAGACCTGAAGAAGTCACCGATGTGAAGAGATCTGTAAAGGCTGAGGTTGTAGCTGCCACCTTTGATGAGCCCGTAGATGTGCAGACACGGGTTGCTGAACTAGCGCTGGAGAGAGCTAAAAGACTGGTGGAAAGCGGCAAGGATGTAGTTATTTTGCTTGATGGCATCACCAGGCTTACCAGGGCGTATAATCTGGCGATGCCTACCAGTGGACGCACCCTATCTGGTGGTATTGACTCAGCAGCTTTATATCCCCCTAAGAGATTCTTTGGCGCGGCTCGCAACACTGATGAGGGCGGAAGTTTAACTATTATTGCCACCTGTCTTGTAGATACAGGTAGCCGTATGGATGAACTGATATACGAGGAATTTAAGGGAACAGGCAACATGGAACTCCACCTGGATAGGAGGCTATCTGAGAAAAGAATCTTCCCGGCGATAAACATCACACCCAGCGGCACAAGGAGAGAAGAGCTTCTGGTAGATGAAAATACTCTGAAGCAAATGTGGCTGCTGAGACGCATAGTTAGTATGATAGAAAGCGATTCCCAAAATCACGGAGAAGCTACGGAAAGAATCCTGGATAGATTGGCTAAAACGAAAACCAATGTTGAATTTCTTGCCACCTTGTCCAGGGATATTTAAGGAAAAACTTCCGCAGCAAGTTTCTCAACTCCTGAAACAAGTTCAGGATTACCGTGAAGCAAAACAATCCCAACTGGATAGACAAATTTAGCCTCCGAGTAAAGAAAGCTCTGGGCATAAATATCTTATTATGTGACAGTTGCCAGTGGAATTGGCGTAGCGCCTGTCACCGCCCTGAACGTCCTAACGCCGTATGGTGCCCTGACTATAAGAAAAGGGGAAAGTAATTAAATACAAATCCATTTTAATTCTTCACGCTTAAAAGTGTAGACCCAAATTTTT
>MNYE01000044.1 GCA_001873005.1 Dehalococcoidia bacterium CG2_30_46_9 | reverse complement strand
GATTCCCTCTACTCGCTTTAGTTCCTCACTTCCCTTGCGACGGGCACTTCCATAAACGAGCTTATAGAGTGCTGTTGCCAGGTAGTGTGGCTTATTGCCCAGTTCAACGCTTCCCTGGTCAGCGTAATATTCTCGTATCCTGGAGCCGTAAAGCACCAAGAGATTGGTAATGAAATAGAGGACAAAAGCACCAAGACCAATCAATGCTGCCACACCACCCCCTTGTCGCCGCCCGCCAAGAGCCCCTCCCAACATCATACTCAAAGCAATCCAGTATAGTATCAATGGGATAGCCGAAAGTAAGGTAATAATTATCATGTCACGGTGCCTGACATGAGCCATCTCATGTCCCAGAACTGCTCTGAGTTCGTCTCTGCTTAGTAGATTCAAGATACCACGAGTAACGCAAACCCGTCCATCTCGCTGTGTCCGACCGAAAGCAAAGGCATTGGGTATATTTAGCTCGGAGATGCCAACTTTAGGCTTGGGGAGATGGGCGCTCTCGGCAAGTTCAGCTACCATTTTGTGTAACTCTGGTGCCTCTTTTTCCGAAACCCACTTTACCTTCATCGTCCAGCTAACAATAGAGGGACCAATGAGATACTGAATGCCGAGGAAGACAAAAGCCAGGATAATATAGGACAAAGCACTACCGGCTCCCATCCAGGTGCCTATGCCGGTAATGACACCATAGAGGATGCCAAAGAGAACTGCAACCAGTAGAAACATTCTAGTTTTAAGCCACATATGAATACCCTCCCGCGAGAAACAAGCTCGCACTATATTTTGTGTAATAGTTTACAATAAAGTCTAAAACATTGCCAACACCTATAGCCTCGAAGGTGTTTATCATGTCACCCTGAGCGCTAGTTGCCCAATTTATTGGGCTTTCCCGCCTGATAAATCAGGCAACTATAGATTCTTCGCAGGAGCTTGCCCTGAGCGTTACGAGATTCTGAAACAAGTTCAGAATGACAGGTCGTTCAGGGTCAGAATGACAGGAGGAGTTGCTAAACAATCTATAGCCTCATATAAGGTTCCAGCACTTCGGGTATCAATATAGTGCCATCGGCCTGTTGATAGTTTTCCATCACAGAAATAAGGACACGCGGCAAAGCTAATCCTGAACCATTTAGTGTGTGGACGAATTGCGGTTTAGCACCTGGCTGGGGACGGTAGCGGATATTAGCTCGTCTCGCTTGAAAATCGCTGCAATTGCTACAGGAACTGACCTCAAGCCATTCGTTACAGCCGGGAGCCCACATTTCAATATCATATGTTTTGCCGGCAGCAAATCCGAGGTCAGCGGTACATAGTTGCACGACACGGTAAGGTATCACCAGCTTGCGACAGATATCTTCAGCATCAGCTACCATTTTCTCCAGTTCTTCGTCGGAGTCTTCTGGCTTGGTAATTTTGTAAAGTTCCACTTTATCAAATTGGTGCCCTCTTTTGATGCCTCTGGTATCCTTGCCTGCGGCCATCTTCTCCCGGCGAAAACAAGCGGTATAGGCAACATAGTAAATAGGCAAGCTTTCAGCATCTAATATTTCATCACGATGGAGATTGGTTAAGGGTACTTCTGCCGTGGGGACAAACCAGAAATCATCCTCTTCATCGTGATATAGATTATCTCCGAACTTAGGCAAGTTTCCCGAACCTACCATACATTCTCTTTTGACCATGAAGGGGGGATAGATTTCTTTATAGCCATGTTCTTTTACGTGGGTATCAAGCATGAAGGAAATTAATGCTCGCTGAAGATGCGCTCCCAAACCCTTGAGAACGTAAAAGCGACTTCCTGAGAGCTTAACACCTCTCTGGAAATCAATAATGCCCAGTTTTTCTCCCAGCTCCCAATGAGGTAATGGCTTAAAGGAAAATTTCCTTGGCTCGCCCCAAGTATGCACAACAATATTGTCACTGGCACTCTTTCCCAAAGGCACACTCGGATGAGGAATATTAGGTAATTGGAGCAGCAAGGATTCCAGGCCGCCCTTAGCCTTAGCGGTCTCTCCCTGTAAAGTGGCTATTTCCTCCCCCAACTTACGCATCTCGGCTATAAGCTCCGTTGATTTATCTCCAGGTTTGCCTAGTTGTTTGCTTACCTTATTGTGCCTGGCACGAAGTTGTTCTACATGCTGAAGCAACTTCAGGTAGCGAGCATCACCTTCAAGAATCTCATCCAGGGGAAAGGAATCGCCTCTTTTTTCCAGCGCCTGTCGCACAAATTCAGGATTTTCCCGAATCAGCTTAATATCAATCATTTATATCTTCTTCCTTAGTTGGGGGAAAAGTATTACATCGCGAATGGACGGCTGCCCGGTAAGCAACATTACCAGGCGATCAATACCCACTCCTAGCCCACCTGTAGGGGGCATACCATACTCTAATGCCTCAAGAAAATCCTCATCAACAACTTCAACTTCCTCATCGCTACACCGCTCCCGAGCTTGCTGTTGAAAGCGCTCTCTCTGGTCTAAAGGGTCGTTAAGCTCGGTAAAGGAATTGGCGATTTCTACCCCGGCGATAAATCCTTCAAAGCGCTCTACTAAGCGGTCATTACCTCGTTTTTTCTTAGCCAGTGGTGACATTTCCACCGGGTAGTCGAGGAGAAAGGTTGGCTCTATGAGATTTGGCTCAACAAAGGTAGCAATTAATTCATCTATAAGCCTTCCTCTCCCCTTACTGGGATCAACTTCCATCCCTAACTCCACCATCCGTGAACGCAAGGAAGCGGCATCAGGATAATCCTCAAAGTCAACGCCACAGTAAGTTTTAATTGCCTCACGAAGATAGAGCCTTCGCCACGGGGGAGTAAGGTCAATAGTTTTATTGTCATAAGCTATCTTAGTTTTATCTAGAACTTCATGAGCAACATTAGCAAACATTTCCTCAACCAGGTTCATCATATCAGAATAGTCGCTGTAAGCCTGATAGCACTCTAACAAGGTGAATTCGGGATTATGCTTTATGGAGATGCCTTCATTGCGGAAGACGCGTCCCAGCTCATAAACCCGATCAAAACCACCTATTATCAGTCTTTTGAGGTGAAGTTCCAGAGCAATACGAAGATAGAAGTCTTCGTCAAGAGCATGGTGATGAGTAATGAAGGGTCGGGCTAATGCTCCACCAGCCTGCGATTGGAGCACAGGAGTTTCCACTTCTATGAACTCCCGGCTGTTAAGAAAATTTCTTATGGCAGCGATGATTTGGCTGCGGAGGGCAAAAACGTCTCTCACCTCTTTATGGCAAATAAGATCAAGGTAGCGCTGCCGATAGCGTATCTCTACGTCAGTTAAGCCATGCCACTTTTCCGGCAAAGGGCAAAGGGATTTAGATAGCATGGTGAAATCAGTTACCTCTAGAGTTATCTCCCCCGTTCTGGTCTGGAAAAGCTTACCTTGCGCTCCGATGAAATCACCGATATCGAACTCCTTCAGTAATTCATATCTCCCCTCATCAAGAAGGTCACGGCGAAAACAAAGCTGTATTTTTTCCCAGCCGTCACGAATATCAAGAAAAGCCATTTTGCCCATGGAACGCCTGGCTACGATACGACCAGCAAGTGAGACAATAGGCGATTTTTCTCCATGCTCGCGGAAGAGTGCTATTGCTTCCTTTATGTTATGACTGGGATGATAAGAGTGAGGATACGGGTCTATACCGTGAGCCCGAATCCTGTTTAGGCTCTCTAACCGTTGTGTTGTTATACGCTCCAATCTTGAGGTCATGGGTTATTAATTCCTATTGTGATATTTTAGCAATTTTATTGAATCCTGTCTTAATTGTCCTTAATGGAGAATACCAAATGTTGGCAAATATAGAAACTTTTGAGAAGGGATTTGGCTCCTGGGTATAGGGGCAAAAGTC
>MNYE01000112.1:3699-3879 GCA_001873005.1 Dehalococcoidia bacterium CG2_30_46_9 | reverse complement strand
ATAAATTGATTCGCTCACAGCCATTGCTGGTTCCCGACCATCTTTTAAACAAATCCTAAATTCTAATTTCTAAACAATTTCGAAAATCAAAACCCTGGAGTTTTGAGCTTTGGCATCGTTTAGAGTTTAGCATTTTGATATTAGAGTTTAGTTTTCAGGTTTAGACTGGCTCTTCGAGAA
>MNYE01000112.1:0-3681 GCA_001873005.1 Dehalococcoidia bacterium CG2_30_46_9 | reverse complement strand
TGAAATATCCACCTTTACCCACAATGATATGATCCAGAAGACGAATATCCATTGTTTGTGCCGCTTTAAGTATAGCCTGTGTAATGTGTTTGTCTTCTGCGGAGGGGTCAGTATGTCCGCTGGGATGGTTGTGGACAACCAATAACCCTGAAGCATGGTGATTTATTGCTCCTTCAATAATGCGACGAGGATAAACTACCGAGCTATCTAGAGTTCCTTCATAGAGGATTTCATAATCAATTGCCTCATTTCTAGTGTTAAGATAGATAATCATAAAGCTTTCGTTGGTCTTTCCCACCAACTTAGCACGGGCAAACTCAATCGCAGCCTTGGGTGAAGTAAGCAAGTCTTTTTGCCTCATTTTTTCAGCCAGATAAGTGCCTGAAGCTTCCTTTACCAATGGTAAAAGGAAGGCTGACCTTTGTGTTAATCCTGGTACTTTCTGAAGTTCCTCTACGCTAGCATCTAAGATATTGGAAAAACTTCCAAAATGATTGATTAGCTTCTTAGCCAGAGGCTTTACATCCTTGCGAGGGAAAGCATAAGTGAGAAGTAACTCAAGAATCTCATAATCCCGAAGCCCCTCCGCTCCCATTTTGAGCAACCGCTCTCGCAAGCGTTTCCTGTGTCCCCAATAATGAGGTTTTTCTTCCATATCCAGAGTCTCAACTCTAGAATTATACAAGAGTTATAACATTTTTAAAGAGAGCAAAGTTCTATACCCAATTATTGAATGGCTTATTGTTGCCATTTTTTTTATGGTGTAGTAACATTGTGAAAGCTTAATTGGAGTAGGTGAGATGCGTAATTATGAATTGGTAACTATAATAAGTCCTGACGTTGATGAGGAAGGGGTGTCTAAGACAATAGAAAAGCTAGACAAATCTATTAGCGACAAAGGTGGAACAGTGGGTGAAACTAATAAGTGGGGGAGGAAAAAATTAGCTTATCCCTTAAAAAAGTTCATGGAAGCTAACTATCTCCTGACTCGGTTCAACTTGGAGCCCAAGTTAGTTAGGGAACTTGAAAAAGAAATAAAGAGTTGGGAAGAAGTCTTACGATTTCTCGTTGTGAAGATAGAGAATTGAGAGATGGCAAGTTTAAATAAAGTGATGCTCATTGGCAATGTAGGTAATGATCCTGAGATGAGATATACGCCTGGTGGTAATCCTGTCACTTCTTTCAGTGTCGCTACCAATCGTCGCTACACCGACTCCAATGGGGAGACAAAGGAAGAAACAGAATGGTTCAGGGTAATTGCTTGGCGTAAATTAGCTGAGAGTTGCAATCAATTTGTGACAAAAGGAAAACGAGTTTATGTTGAAGGAAGATTACGTACCCGCAATTGGGAAGGGCAAGATGGGCAGAAGCGTGTTAGTGTTGAAGTAGTGGCAAATCGGGTGCTTTTTCTTGATAGGCGGGCTACTGTTTCTGTTCCTGAGGAGGGTGAGATTGAGCCTGGGGATTTACCTTTTAACCAACCAGAAGGAGAGAAGATGTGAATGAGTCTAAAAAGATATTAAGGCACGAAAATAGAGCACCGCGGGTAAGACCGGGAGGGGATTTTGCTGCTAAGGCAGCAGTTTGTCCGTTCTGTGATAGGAAAGTGAAGATAGATTATAAAGATTTCTTGCTCTTGTCTCGGTACATCTCAACCCGTGGCAAAATTGAGTCACGCCAGAGAACTAAAGCCTGTGCTAAACATCAACGAAGTTTGGCACAAGCGATGAAGAGAGCTCGTTTTCTTGCCCTGCTACCTTATGCTTCCAGCCATATCTGGAAGACAGGTGGCGTAGGTCTACCACAATCAATATCTCGTAGGAGTTAGATGCCAAAACGTACTTATCAACCCAAGAGAATCCCTCGAAAGCGCAAGCTAGGTTTTCGTGCCAGAATGGCTACACGAGGAGGCAGGCGGGTTCTCAAAGCAAGGCAACTCAAAGGACGTTGGCGCTTGACTCCAGTTTAGTTTTGCCTTATGAAGGGTCCTACAGCTTTAACCCGCAGAGCACAATATAATTTGGTTTATCAAGAGGGTAGAACTTGGGTAGATGGTTTGTTAGTGATGAAGGCACTACCCAATAGTTTGAGCTTTAGCCGATTCGGGTTTTCTGTGACCAAGAGGGTGGGTAAGGCAGTACAACGCAATCGTTTGAAGCGTATCTTAAGAGAAATAACTAGGTTGCAATCAATAAAGTCGGGATGGGATATCATCTTTATTGTTCGTCCTGTAGCTGTTGCTGCTGGTTATCATCAACTGGAGAAAGTAGTAACTAGATTGCTGACTCAGTCGCAATTACTAGAAGGTAATAATGAAACAGCTAATTCTCGATTTAATTAGGTTATATCAGACTACGGTATCTGAGGTAACACCTCATTCTTGCTGTTTTCAACCTACTTGTTCCCATTACGCTTTGGAAGTAATTAGTAAATATGGATTTATTAAAGGCAGTTGGCTGACATTCAAACGATTAGCCCGCTGTAATCCCTTCTCTAAAGGTGGTTATGACCCGGTGCCTTAGTTTTAAGTAGAGAAAATGAAGTGAAGCACATAAAGACATTATTTCTTTTCGCATTCCTTCTTCTGAGTTTAAATTTTGCTTCCTGTATGCCCGGCGGTACTCAGGCGGCGCAAGGGTGGGCAGGTATTGCCTTGCACGATGATGTTCTTTATACGGGCTCAATTGATGGCAAAGTTATTGCAGTTAATGCGACGGCGCGGGAGTTAGAGTGGTCTTATGCAATATCCATGCCCTCTACAGGTATGTCGTGTAGTCAGACATCTAGGCCAACTCCTATATACGGCACACCGGCTGTTTTTCAAGATTTGTGCTATGTTGCCGCGTACAGTGGCAGAGTATATGCTCTAAATATAATTACCGGTCGTGAGAGATGGGTTTATCCTAAAGAAGGTTATATGGGGGCCATCGTAGCTAGTCCAGTAGTCGCTGGTGATACCATTTACGTCAGCAGCTCTGATGGCAAAGTCCATGCTTTGGATGCCACTTATGGCGAACTTAAATGGAGCTCTGAACCCTTGGGCGAAAAGTTATGGATAACGCCGGCAATTGAAGGTGATACGATTTATGTGAGCACCTTTGAGGGTTATATTTATTCCTTATCAACTAAGGACCTCAGTTTATTGCCCTGGACTTTTAAGGCAAATGTTGGGTTTGTCTCCTCCCCGGTAATTTATCAAGACACCATATTTGTAGGTGCCTTCGATAATAATCTCTATGCCATAAAAATAGGCGAGAGCGAACCCATATGGAGGTTTTGCGGGGGCGAGTGGTTCTGGGCTACCCCTGTAGTCAAAGATGGGATTGTTTATGCCGGCTGCCTTGATGGCAAAATATATGCTATCAATGCGAAAACAGGGGACTTGGAGTGGGAGTTTGATACCGGTAGTCCCATAGTCTCCTCACCTGTTTGGGATGGTGACTTGCTGATAGTGGCTAGTGAGTCAGGTGATATATACGTTTTTGACACTCACTCTGAGCCCGAGAATAAAGTAATGATGCCCGCAAAAACTGTACCTATTGATGCGTTGATTCGGGGGTCTCTTTGTGTCCAGGATAGCACAATCTATGTTCGTGCTCAGGATAACTGTTTATATGCTCTGGATATTGAGAAAGGGTGGATAAGTTGGAGACTTCCCTTGAATACTAAAGGGGAATCATA
>MNYE01000021.1 GCA_001873005.1 Dehalococcoidia bacterium CG2_30_46_9 | reverse complement strand
CCAGCATAAGTGAAGTACTGGAAATAGTGGAGCAAATAAAGGCAGTGAGGATTGAAGCAAATGGTGAGGCTTTTCTTTGCCGCACTGATCTACCACCCTTAGCAGGGAAAGTCTTTGCTGCTTTGAGAATAAGGCCACCACCCAAAGTGCTACCACTAAATTGATTGGTAAACCTAGCCAAGAGGAAATGTAGTGGCAAACAATTTTGGCTAGCTATGCGCTAAATATGGGGGGTCTCAAAGTCGGGTTTTAAAATACATATCGATAGGAGGTGACAAATTCACTGAAAATTAGGATGACATTTTCGCTGGACAACAACATGCCGCGAATTGTCTCGTTGCTGTCAAGATTTAGTAGGTCAAAACCCTGGATGGTTAACATTGGCTATACCTCTTTTTCCTGCTTGTTAGATAAAACTTATCGCCAAAGTTTGCTCTGCGGAGAAATTTTTCTCAATTTTTTCTCAAAATACTTGCTTTTTGAGAAAAGTTTGTTACCTTATAGGGCTATGTCGCAATTTACTAATGTGGAAGAATAGGGTCGCTACAAAATCTCTATTAGCTACCACATTAGAATCTCCTTGGCCTAGACTTATGCCAATTATACCCCTGTGGCTGCACAAAGCTACTACTCGGACAAGCTCTTAGCTACCAGGTTTGCTAAGTCCATAACCTCAATTTCTACATCGGGACCTTTTTCTTCACCTCTATTCACCATGGCACACTTGAAGTGAATTTGGCATTTTGGGCAGCAGGTTATGAGAGTTTCTGCACCTGTGGCTTTCGCCTCAAGCAGTCGCCCAATTCTCATCTCATGGGAGTATAAATCGCAGTTAGTAAAAGGGCCTGTGCCACAACAAAGAGACCAGTCTCTATTCCGCTCCATCTCAAGGAACTCTATTCCTGGGATAGCTTCAAGCACTCTCCTCGGTGCATCGTAAATACCCAGATGCCTTCCCAATCTGCAAGGGTCTTGGTAGGTTACCTTCTTTTTAACTTCTCCCTCTTTAAATTTCAGTCCATATTTATCTATTCTCTCGGCTAAAAATTCAGAGATATGTTGTAATTCGCAACCTACCTCAAACCCATAATTCGGATAGTCTAGCTTAAAAGTCCGATAACCTTCAGGGCAGGAGAAGATAATCTTCTTCACCCCAGCTTCTTTTGTTAGTTTTGTATTATGTTCGGCCAACCTTTTAAAGGTTTCCACATCGCCCATCCAAAGCGCATCATGCCCACAACACTTCTCGTCCGATAGTATCACAGGCTCTATCCCTAAGTGATTAAGTATCTTCAAGCTTGCTTCCGTAATATCGAGGGTTCTTACTCCAAGATATTCAAAAAAGGGGGCCAAATAAGGGGAGCAGCCAACAAAAAATAAGATATCACTTTGGTCATAAGTTCGATACTGCTTGGTTAGCCATTCTAGCCTTTTTTGCTTATATGGGGACCTTGCCATAAGCCGGGTAACTGAGTGCAAAAAACCGCCATGGGCTAAATCCCCTTGCTCACCAGCATCAGATGCTAGTAACCTTGTCTTCTGTATAAAAGCGGGATAATCAACATCGCCGGGGCATCTAAGAGAGCAAGCATAGCAACTAAGGCAAGAGAAAAGCTTCTTATCATGAATGATTTCGTCCTCAAGGCCAACCAAAGCCTTTCCCACCATCCTAAAAGGGGAATAAGCAGGATCATGTTCTGCAATGGGACAAAGGCTTGTACACTTACCACAATCAAGACAACTGTAGGTTTTGGTTTCTTGAACAATATTTTCTAAAGTTAAAGCTGACTTTCCCTGTTTAGCTTCCTGGGATTCTTTAGACGGTTTAAAAGGCGAAGGACCCAATTTCTTAAGCTCTTCTACCATTTCCTCAATAGTTTGGGCAAATATTGATCCCTCAGAAGTAGCTATCCACTTAAGTTTCACCCTTTCTTCCTCGATCCCAAGAATATCGGTCACTCTTTTAAGCATCCTGAACTTTTCCTCTGCCTTTAAGTTTCCGGAAATGTAGTGACAGTCACCGGGATGACAACCGGCAACTAAGACACCGTCTGCTCCATTCTCAATCGCCCAAAGAACATGTTCCGGGGCTACCATCCCGCTACACATAACTCTTATAACTCGTACGTTAGGAGGATAATGAATACGGCTCGTGCCAGCTATATCTGCTGCGGCATAAGTGCACCAATTACAGGCAAACGCGATAATCCGAGGTTCAAATTCAGCCATTTTCTATCCCAGCTAGGGCTCTAACCATAGTGAATATCTCATCATGAGTGAAATGCTTGATTGACATGGCTCCGGTGGGACAAGCAACAGCGCAAGCACCGCAGCCTTTGCACAATGTCTCATTTACGGCGGATACCATCCTACCATTCTTTGACATTACTTTTGGAGCATTAAATTCACAAGTCTCCTCACATATCCCACAACCATGACATAAAATCTCATCTACATGGGCTATGGCAGCTTCAATTGTAACCTTGCCTCTATCTATTAGTTCCAGCGCTCCAGCGGCGGCAGCTCTTCCCTGAGCTACGGAATCTGGAATATCTTTAGGGAACTGGCAGCAACCGGCAACAAAAATCCCATCCATAGCTGTAGCTTGAGGTTCAAGCTTGGGATGACGCTCCAGGAAAAATCCTGTTGCCTTTTGAGTAATCGAGAATTTCCTAGCAATTTCAGCAGCATCAGAGCGAGGTACCATAGCAGGACATAAAATAACCATATCCACAGGGACGCGTAGTATGCTTCCTAAGAAGGTATCTTCAGCTGTCACGATTAATTTTCCTTTCTCCTCTTCGGTAATACCTTGCTTTACTTGAGCTACCTTCCCTCTTATGAAAGTGACCCCTTCCTCACCAACGCGCTCATAAAATTCCTCATAAGCATCCCCGGTGCAGCGCATATCAATGTACATTTCATATACAGCAGCATTTATCTTCTCCCTGAGATGATGGGCATGTTTGAGCGCATACATACAGCAGATCCTAGAGCAATATTCGCGGTAGTTTTTGTCACGGCTACCTACGCAATGAATAATAGCCACGCTCTCCGGTGTTCTTCCGTCTTTAAGCTGAATTTTCCCTTGGGTTGGTCCTGAGGCACAGGTCATTCTCTCAAATTCAAGTCCAGTTATGACGTTATCATATTTCCCATAACCATATTGTGGTATCTGATTGGAATCAAGAAGATCGTAACCAGTGGCCAAAATAATTGCGCCTACTTCCAACTCGATGACCCGGTCAGTTTGATTAAAATCTATGGCATTTGCCTCACAGAACTTTATACAGGCTCCGCATTTCTTCCCTCCCGACTGAATGTAAACACAGCGGTCTTTGTCTATTGTTGCAACATTGGGGACGGCTTGGGCAAAGGGAATGTAAATAGCCCGCCTCGTCCCCAAACCTACCTCAAACTCACTTGGTACCTTCCAGGGGCATTTTTGCTCACAAACGCCACAGCCGATACATTTACTTTCATCTACATAACGTGCTTTTTCCCTCACCTTCACCTTGAAATTGCCTACCGATCCTGAGACTTCTTCTACCTCACTGTAAGCTAAAAGCTCAATATTAGGATGATGTCCCACTTCGGTCATCTTCGGGGTAAGAATACATTCAGAGCAATCTAGGGTAGGGAAAGTGGTATCTAATTGGATCATATGCCCGCCAATCGAAGGCTCTCTCTCCACCAAGTATACCTTGTGCCCACCATTAGCTATTTTCAAAGCTGCCTCTATTCCAGCAATTCCTGCGCCTACAACCAGGGTATTGGGATTAACCGGTGATTCCTTAATCTCCAGAGGCTCGTGGTAGTAAACACGCTTCACCGCAGCATGAACCAGATCCTTAGCTTTCTCTGTAGCTTGCTCTCTATTCGTGTGAACCCAGGAACAATGTTCTCTGATATTGGCATGCTCATATAAATAGGGATTCAGCGCAGCATCTTGACAAGCTTTACGGAATGTATGCTCATGCATCCTTGGTGAGCAGGAGGCAACAACAACTCGATTAAGTCCTAGTTCTTTAATATCATTTTTGATGAGATCCTGCCCTGGATCAGAGCAC
>MNYE01000038.1 GCA_001873005.1 Dehalococcoidia bacterium CG2_30_46_9 | reverse complement strand
AGCAAATAAGACCCAGGTCACTACTCCAACTCCCGCCGGATCATTTGCCCAGTTGGTTATGGCAAAAAGCACTGCCAGGACTGCTCCAATAAATAATCCCATCCCGGCAATATCTATTTGACGATTGGGAAAATTATTGGTTGCACTGCTTCTTGGCAACACTTTCGTTCCGAACAACAGGAGTATCACGCCAATGGGAACATTAACGAAAAATATCCAGCGCCAGGAAAAGTTATCTATGATAAAGCCACCCATATTTGGTCCTAGAATGCCACCAATAGCGAAGATGCTGCCAAAGAGGCCGATTGCTGGCGCTCTCCGTTCGCCAAAGGCGTCGCTGACAATGCCTGTTGCCGAAGGTAGAAAAGCACCTCCACCCATACCCTGAATAACCCGAAACACAATAAGCCAGAATATATTCGGCGCTAAGCCAGCGGCCATTGAGCTAACTGTAAAAACAATCACAGCAACCAAGAACACCCGTTTCCGTCCCCACTCATCGCTCAGCTTACCAGCTATTGGCATGATTATGCTCTGCGAGAATTGATAGCCGGTAATGGTCCAGCCTACCAAGGCTAAATTTGCTCGGAGGTCAGTGAGAAAGGTTGGCAAGCTTACAGCTACAATCGTGAAGTCTATCCCCGACATCAGAAGCGCCAGAGCAACAATAGCAAAGACGAAATAGGTCTGCTTCTTAGGGGTCCCTGTATGTTTGCCTGCTTCCTCGCTGCTACGAGCCTTACGGATGCTTTTCGGTATGATGCTCAACCAATTAAGAATCAGCCTATCTAGTAAATTCCGAATCTTCTTCATGATAAAGGAAACGACAACAAAGAATTATATCTCAAATAGCCGCACAGGGAAAATTATAAACGCGAATGTAAGCCATAAGATAATTACCATCACCTTTAGAAGGATAGCGAGGTTATTTACCAATTCACCGCAATGTGGGATAGCATCGATCTGGAGCGAGTCATCACCAGTTCAATTGTTAGTACTGACCCTTAGCGTTCTATCAGCAAGCCAGTCAAATTATAGTATGTTGCAAAAATCTTCGCACAAATCCCTCTCCCTTGAAGGGAGAACACAGAGGAAAATCCTAAGCACTAAATATCAAATGCTAAACAATATCAAAGCACTAATAACCAAAATTCAAAACCAGTTAGTTCCTTGGATTTTGCATTTAGTATTTTGAATTTGTTTAGAATCTAGAGCTTAGAATTTAGGATTTACAGAGGGACGTGAGGGTGAATTTTCCCCTCCCTCTAACTCCCTCCCGCCGGTAGAAAGGAATAGGGGGGAAGGGTGGCCCTCTACCTTTGCTAGCCGCTTGGGTTATAATATAAGCTAACCTGTGAAATGTAACGAGCCGATACCAAAGGCGGAATCGCACGAAGGCCACGAAGATATGGAAGATTTCATTGCCACTGTAGAGGATGAGCACCTTAGAGAATTGTTTGAGGTGGCAATAAATGGTAAAGGTGCCTTCTGCCGATTCAAGGATGTAATGGCTCGCTATCCTGAAGAAAGGGAAAGGTGGTCTTGCTTTAAGAATGATAAGATGAAGGAAGGGGCTTTGGAGTGGCTTGAAGATATAGGTGTAAGCTTATCCAGTGAGTGAGCTATGGCGATAACTTCTAGTAGAGTAGAGCAATTAGTTGGATGGTGTGCTGGAAGTGAAGCTATTGCTGATATTCGGGCAAGTGCTCGAGGTGAGTTTTTTGGGTATTTTGAACCAGACCCAGTTAACTACATGGCTGATACTGGCGATATTAACAGCCGCGAGCGGCGGTTTCTGGGCTGGTTTGCCTTTAACTTTAAACTACCTAATGGTAGACACCCCGCTGAGCTGGCAGCCAATGCCCTGTTAAAACAGCCAAGACTTAGTTCAGTTCTTAACGCCATCCAAAAGACAAGATATGTCACCGGCGTAGCCACTGGGATCATATCTGGTCGGGGTTTCTATATGGAGTCAGAAGATGAGCAGTTTACTATAAATGGTCCGGTATTAAGCCATATCCTGCATAGAGGGCAGGCTGTATCCGCCCATATCTTGCCCACTACACGAAACTGTTGGCTAGTCGGTCCAGGTTGGTTGGCATGGCCGATTCTGCCAGGGCCAGGGATGCGCTCACGCTTGAAAAGTGTTTTCCAACCTAGCCCTATAGAAGTGGAGAGATTTCTCCAAGGAAGAGTAAAAGTGCCGGAGGAATTAAAGAAAATTGAGCATCCTCATGATGATACCCTTGAAGCAGCGGTAGCCCGTATGTCTGAAGCAGCCCAAAAGGAAGGCAAAGTGAAACTGATTATATCACCAGAAGAATGGAAAGCTATCGTCTTATCGCATATGATGAGCAACGATTTCGATGGATTCGTGGAAGAGATTTACAAGCGAACGGGGAAGTTCAAGTCCATACAGGAGGCAAATAAGTGGCTTGCTCTGGCTACGAACATCTGGAACACAACGCCTCAGCCGGATCGGGGAGGTAAATCAGCTAACGAGCTGTTTCGTCAGCGATGACCTACGCACTGAACAGCGGCGGCTGGGTCAAATACGGCGAGCTATCTCGCAAATTCGGTGATGAGAAAGGAGATTGAAATTTCAATACGCTATCTACCAGAAATACCAGAGGTATTTTTGAGAGCCTTCAAAGAGGAGCGTACTATGCCCTGAACTTGATTCAGGGTTGCAAAAGGGTAATACGAACTTTGTAGAAAGGTACAAAATGCATAGAAAGGCAAACAAGGAGTTAAATCACAAGATTATGGAATCTTGCCTTGAGCGCGATGCCATGATGGAATCAGCTAAATTACTCGGCATTGCCAGAGGGAATACTTTGATATTTGACAGTATGGATGAGACCAATGTCTTTATGGATTTTGCCGTCAATGAATATAAGGTGGAGGGCAAAAATGCTATTGAGACTTTATGACTTCAGGCATATCGTTCGTCTTTGCCCCTAATCTCAAAGAATATCTCCTCAGAAAGCATAAGAAATTGGGCAAAAAGGTTGAAGTAGAGGATGACTCTATGAAGCGCTTTATTTCCTTTTTCAAGCTTAGTAAAACTGATGGGTTAGAAGTAAAGTACGAATAAAAACTTGAAAGGGGAGTCCTTGTCTAATAACCCCAACTCGTCCCTTATTAGTCCTTGGTCGAGAGTCTTTAGCCTTTCGATGCTCCCGCAACCTTTGCACTGGATTATATCCTCGATGATAGGCTTGCCACGCTTATCTACATAAATGTTTTTCAGCTCGTAGTGATAGGTGCGCTCACATTTAGCACAATTTGCTCATCTTTAATACCGTGTATCTCGGAGATTAGTTTGTAGCCTTGCCTATGCCTATTTCACCTTCTTTCCACTCATTAAGCAGTGGGGCGAGGAAATGAGTGGATGCTATTTCCTCCAGACAGCCCACAAATGAGGTTGACCAAGCTGTCTCGGGGGTTTCTGGTAGTTCGAGTGTACTCGTTCATATGATTAGTGACACTTGATCTCTCCCCTTGTCATTGCGAGGCGTAGCCGAAGCAAACTGGGAGCAGGGATTCCTCGCTTGCGCTCGGAACAGGCTCCACAATCTCCATGGGGATGGATCCACCACTGCTCTCACGATGCCATTCTGAAATGAGATTGCCACGCCTTCGGCTCGCAATGACATAGAAAACTACTAGGGCAAGTCTCAAAGTTAAAGTGCAAGCTGACTCTCCTTCTGAAGTGTCTACTATCTATCTGAACTAGATCAGGTTTCGGGACGATTGAAGGGACGTGTCAAATCATTTAAGTATGTCACCCAACTGCAGGTTGTTGAATCATATAAAATGTTACCGACCGAGGTGATAACTTCTTATAGGGATTGACAAAAAAGAGGATTGGTCTTAAAATATAAGCGAGCGATAACTTTGAAGTGAGGTAACACTTATATTGAGAAGACGATG
>MNYE01000108.1 GCA_001873005.1 Dehalococcoidia bacterium CG2_30_46_9 | reverse complement strand
AGCGCAATACATTGAAAATCATCCTATAAAAGAAGAGGGGAACATATATGCAGAATGGCATTAACGATATTCAAAATTTATTACCTCAAAATAATAAGCGTAGGGGGCGAGCTTGCTCGCCCGAAACCAAGGGGCAGGCAAGCCTGCCTGTAATTGTTGCTGTGGAGGCGATGAAATGATAAGTAAATTTCTCTACGATGTTCTGCTCGGCGCACCCCTAACCCTCGGTAAGGAAATACTGGAGAAAATAAGGGATGAGGCAGATAAGGAACGCCTCATAACTGAGGAATCGATTAAAGAAAGACTCCAGCAATTGCAACTGCTCTTACAGGATGGTGAAGTAAGCGAAAAGGAATATGAAGAGTTGGAAGCCAAGCTAATTGAAAGATTGAGAGCTGTCAGGAAATACCAAAGGGGGACATAAGCGATGCCACTACAAGCAACTAGAGATGAAGGTTCAACCCTGGTAGATGTAATTGACCGTATTTTAGACAAAGGTTTGGTCATCAATGCCGATATTTGTGTTTCGGTAGCCGGAGTCGAGCTTTTAGGGATTAAGATAAGAGCTGCCTTGGCTTCTTTTGAGACGGCAGCTAAGTATGGGCTCGAATTCCCCAGCGGCACCAATTATGAAACGGCTGCCTGGAAAGAAGCCAAGGTAGGTAAGGAGGAATGCCCTCAGTGTAGCAAAAGGGTTTCTGCTGAAGAACTCATGAATGAGGGCTGTCCCTGGTGTGGCTGGATAAGTGCTAAGGCAAAAAGGGCTAAAGCCGTAGCTGAAATACCAGC
Organism: Dehalococcoidia bacterium CG2_30_46_9; assembly: GCA_001873005.1. Classification (GTDB taxonomy): domain Bacteria; phylum Chloroflexota; class Dehalococcoidia; order GIF9; family AB-539-J10; genus CG2-30-46-9. Next base: position 3,164 of record MNYE01000108.1, on the reverse strand, counting down.
GGAGTAGAAAACATGTCGAAGGACAAGAAAAGCAGGTTCGGCGGCCTTTTCGGTCTCGACCCTACTTTAGGGTTGGGAGACAAGGTAATAGACCATGTAGAAGAGGCTCAGGAGGAGGAAAGGGAAAGGCTAAAAAAGGGTGATTATTATGCCCTTTGCCCAAATTGTGACAGAAAGCAGATTAAACAGAATTTGCTCCAAAGTGGATGCTTTGTCTGTGCTTGGCAGGGCACAGAAGAGGACGTAGAGTTGGCTAAAGCCAGACGGCAGGCCGGAGGAAGTTCCTCCTCCCTGAGGAATAAGGAGTTAGGCTACAAAACCGATTGTCCCCATTGTGGAACATTGGTAATAACTGAAGAATTTTTGAAAAATGGATGCTGGCGCTGTGGTTACAAAGAGTAAAATCAAGGGGGATTTGGCTGAGCTCCTTGAAGTTTTGGATGAAAAGAGCCGAGCTATACTGTGGCACCTGTGGTGGCACCGACACGCTGAGATATCTGAACTAAGGAATCTCATTGATGCTCCCGGCGACTTCGAGGTCTTGCATAGGTTGAAAGAAGTCATAAACGAAAAAGCACAAAGGCTCTGGGGCAAGCCGATAGTGGGCTTTGAACAATCAAAAACTGACCCTGTTACTGGAGAGAAGGTCCTGTTTAGCTGGTGGTTTCTGAATGAGGAGAGCGTCCCTATCTCAGGCGGGAATAAGCCACTGGTGGATGTATTCAACGAGAAAGATAGCGTTACCGTAATTGCCGAGCTTCCGACTTCAGTCAATCTGTCTCAACCAGAGATAAGATATAAGAATGGTGTATTAAAGATAAGGCTGAGGAAAAGCGAAGCCGAAGCTGAGAGGAGATACAAGACTAAAGCTAAGGGGGAGGGAAAATCAAAATCAAAAATCAAAAATCAAAATGACAGGTAAAGCCGTAAATGAAAAAGCAAGAACTTAAGCAAGTCAAAGATGTAACCAGAAGCTTTGAGGAATTGCAGAAAAGCGAGACAAAGCTCAAGCTCTTTGGCGGGAAGGGTGGGGTAGGGAAGACAACCTCTGCCGCCGCTACCGCTGTTTATCTCTCCGACTGTGGCAAGAGGGTCTTAGTGCTTTCCAGTGACCCTGCTCCCTCCTTGTCGGATATCTTTGAAACCAAAGTTGGAGGAGATATTGTTAAAATAAAGGAGAATCTTTATGCTACTGAAATCGACGCCACCCAGGCAGTGCAAAACCTTAAGGATAAATATGGCGCAGTGGCTCTCAATACCATCTCCATCTTCGTTCCTGTCGAGGAGGACGTGCTCAATGCTATACCAAACGAAGTTGTGCCGGGACTGGATGAGCTATTTGCCATGGAAAAGGTCTTGGATTTTGTCAGCGAAAACGAATATGAGTATATCGTATGGGATACTGCCCCTACCGGCCATACCTTGAGACTGCTGGCACTGCCCGATATTGTGAAAGTGTATAGCTCGGCAAGCATTAAACTTTACGCAAGATTTAGCGGCGTCCTTAATACAGTGAAAAACTGGTTTGGCAAAGAAAGCGCGCGGGATGAGATATTAGATAATTTAACCGAGCTGGGACAAATTGCCGAAAGCGTGAGAAAAGTCCTTTCGGATGGCAGGCGGACGGAGTTTAATATTGTTCTTATCCCGGAGGCGCTCGCTTTGTACCAAAGTGAAAGCTTGAGGCAAGCGCTCCAGAACCAGGGGATAACTATAAAGACAATGATCATTAACAATGTTCTGCCTGATAATTACGACTGCAAATTTTGCCTCCAACGTCGGCGGATGCAGCAGCGATATGTAGGTGAACTCAGGAGAAAATATGCGGACAGTAATATGGAAATTATAGAAATGCCTTTATTCCCTGAAGAAATAAAAGGTTTAGAGGCGATACAAAGATATGCAGAGATGCTTTATCGGGGGGAAGAAAATGCCAAAGGTTAAGATAAATGCCTCACTGCTTAGGAAAATAAGCAAAGTTCGTCTGGATGTGGAGATACCCAAGGAGACCGAGGAGCTCAAGCCACTGGCAAGCCCTGTGCGTGGTGTAGAGGTAGAAGAAACCAGAATTGGCACAGCCAAAATAGAGGGTAAAAGTACCCCTTACCTAAAGGTTGGCATGAAGGTCAATAGATAAGGAGCATTGGACTCCATGATGAGACGTCCCGAGTATAAAGAGGCAGTAGAAAAACGCTCAAGCGAATGGGAAAGAGGAGGACGAGGTGAAAAATAAAGAAATTGAAGAGCTTTACAAATATAAACGAGAAATTCTTAAGAAGGTCAGCCCTTCAAAGAACGAGGCTGAAGGGTCTCGGGTATGGGAGGCATTGCCCGCCTCTGAGAGGCAAAAACTGGCCGGGGACTACTATGACTATTGCCTTAACGAGTTAAAAAAGGTTGATAAAAGAATTAAGGAATTGGAAGAGGCGAGCGAGAGGGAGGACTTATGACTAAGGAAAGGGGACCAGAAGACAGGATAAGGAAAGCTGAGGGTGATGAAAAGGAAGATGAGGTAAGTGGAGTTACCGAAGGCGCTCTGCGCGGGCTGGGCAAGATTATCCCCGGCTTCGGCGAGCTGGTCAAGGGGCTGGAGAAATCGAAAGCCTTCCAGGAGAGGCTAAAAGCTGCCGATGCCGAGATCGAACGCCAACTGGAAAAAGCTCCCCCCCTGAAGAGAGTGGAGGGGACCAGAAGGAGCATCATCCCTCCCAAGACCACCCTGAAAGTCAGTCGAACCACGCTTGGAGAGGAGGCAGCGGTACAACCGCCCCAGAGAGAGGTGACAACCGATATATTTGATGAGGGCGACTGCCTGAAGGTGATCGCTGAGCTACCGGGGGTAGATGAGAAGGACATAAAGGCTGAAGTGAAAGGGAACTTGCTTATCCTCTCTGCCCGAGTTACTGGTCGGGAGTATTATAAAGAGATAGAACTGCCCTGCTTAGTTAGAGACGAGCTGAACCTAACCTATAAAAATGGCATTCTGCAAATCACGATTAAGAAGTAAGAATTACGGATTAAAAACTAAATACTATATTGTGTAGTGCGACCCTTTAGGGTCGTGCAGCACGAGGCTAAAGCCTCGCACTGCCTTAATCCTGAGAGCTTAAAGCTGAGTTAAAATGGCTATCGATATTAACGAAGATAATCTGAAGCATGGGGTT
>MNYE01000075.1:2533-4053 GCA_001873005.1 Dehalococcoidia bacterium CG2_30_46_9 | reverse complement strand
TTGCGCTACTATGTTGATTCCTTACGAGTATTTCGTTTTGTCCAGGGTAAAGACAGCATCTGGATAAAGCATGTTCTCCAAACCGACGAGGCTGACTCTCAATGGAGACAGGTAATGAGAGCGCTAGGAGTAGATGCCACCTTTGCTTTGTCTCCCCAGGCGAAGGGAAAGATCGAGAGGCCGTATCGCTGGCTACAGGATAGAATTGTCAGAACCTGTGCCATAGAGAAGCTAACTACCATAGACGACGTTCGTGCTGTCTTAAGGGAAGAAGTCGACCGCTACAATAACCACCAGGTTCATTCTACTACCGGGGAGATACCGAGCACTCGCTTTGAGAAAGCTAGAAAAGAGGGTAAGAACTTGTTCAGACCTTTTATCCTACCAAAGCCCTATACTTCAGCTAAAGACGTCTTCTGTCTGCGAGAGAAAAGGATGGTTGATGGCTACCACAAGATATCCTTATTTAACCATGAGATACGAGTGCCACATGTGCCGCTGAGGGAATGGGTTGAAGTTCATCTTAGTTTATTTTCTACTTTATCTAACTTATAGTCCCTTTCTGGCAACATAGGCGCTGAGGTCGGCGAGGCGGCAGCTATAGCCCCATTCATTATCGTACCAGGCAAGCACCTTTACCATGGTATCATCAATAACCATAGTGCTTAAAGCGTCGAAAATAGCGCTAGCTGGGTTGCCTTTAAAGTCCGTACTCACGAGTGGCTCGGTGCAATATTCAATAATCCCTTTCATTTGCCCATTAGCAGCATTTTCAAAAGCCTTGTTAATTTCCTCAACAGTCGTCTTCCTGGCTAGGTCAGCCACGAAGTCAACAATAGACACTGTAGAGACGGGTACCCTTAAGGCAACGCCGTGCAGCTTCCCCTTAAGCTCAGGTATAACCACGGTTACCGTGCGGGCAGCGCCTGTGGTTGTAGGGATGATGTTCATAGCAGCAGTTCGAGCCCGTCTTAAATCTCGGTGAAAAACATCCAGTATTCTTTGGTCGTTGGTGTAAGCATGTACAGTCGTCATTAGACCGTGAACAATTCCAAAGGACTGGTGCAGGACTTTAACCAGCGGGGCAATGCAATTAGTAGTACATGAGCCATTGGAGATTATGTGATGCTTGTCCGGCTGATATTGCCTTTCATTAACGCCAAGAATAATAGTTATATCCTCCTCTTGGGCTGGTGCTGATATTATTACCTTTTTGGCACCGCCCTGGAGGTGTAACTTCGCTTTACTCGCCTGAGTAAAAAGACCGGTTGATTCGATGACAATATCTACTCCGTAATCTCGCCAGGGAATCTTAGCCGGGTCTCGCTCAGCCAAAACTTTTATCGTCTTACCACCGACTATGATAGAATCCTGCCCAGCCTCCACAAGACCCGGATAGATGCCATAGTTACTGTCATACTTAAGAAGATGTGCGTTTGTCTTGGCATCGGTGAGGTCGTTGACCACCACAACTTCTAGTTCACCAAGGCATCGCTCATTTATTGCTTTGAGAGTTAACC
>MNYE01000075.1:1933-2519 GCA_001873005.1 Dehalococcoidia bacterium CG2_30_46_9 | reverse complement strand
AAACCGTTGATGCCTACCTTTGTTGCCATTATTCCTCCTTTCTACGTTAATAGATATAAACAAACGCCATCCATATCAACACTAGCCACTTTGCCCTCGGTGGCTAATAACTTAAGGTGAGCAATGGTCTCCATAACGGCCAGCCGTTTGTCCCAGGGGGCTAAATCCTTAAAAGCAACACCGCCTTCCTCAGACATCCAGGTAATCTCCTGAGCTACTTGGTAGGCTGTCTTCGAGCCACTGTCTAAGGCTCGCACTATCTGTCTTTTTCTCTCCTCGTGATGGTGAAGTATTCCCTCCACTCGCAAGTTTAGGCTGTTGAAAACGGGACCATGTCCGGGTAAAACAAAAGACACCTTAATGTTCGTCAGCTTCTGTAAAGAGGAAACATAGTCACCCAGGGGATTGTCTCCGGATTGGGGATTAAAACCTACATGGGGAGTGGTCTCATACAGAACATGATCGCCGGAGAAGAGTAATCTCTTCTTTGGCTCATAGAGACAGATGTGGCCAGGAGAATGTCCTGGTGTTCTTATCACTTGGATTTCAAATGAACCATTAGAAAACCTATCACCATCGTCCAATA
>MNYE01000075.1:0-1870 GCA_001873005.1 Dehalococcoidia bacterium CG2_30_46_9 | reverse complement strand
GCAATTCAGTCTCAGGAATGCCATTACGCTTAGCCTCTTCCTCTACCCTTTTGAGCAGCTCCGTGAAATCCTTATATCTGGGGCTAATGAGCCCTGCCTCAATCTTGTCCATAGCCACTTTGGCTCCACAAAGTTGTTTTACCTTACTTGCCAGACCATAATGATCAGGGTGGATATGCGTGATAACAATTGTTTTAATGTCCCTAAGCTTCAGACGGTCTGCCTTCAGTCCCTCTCCAAAAGCTCCAAGAGACTCTTGGCTATCCCAGCCGCTGTCAATCATTATGTTGCCATCGTTCCCTTCAATGATATACACATTGACGTCCCCCGGCATGCCTTTAGGGAATGGGATTTTTAATTGATGGATACCCTTTATTATTTCCATGACTTTCTCTCCAGATGTAATGCTTCTGTGCCGGAATATAGAGTTTGTGCTCCCAGCTCCTCTTCTATTCTGAGGAGGCGATTGTATTTAGCCAGTCTTTCGCTGCGGCATGGAGCGCCGCTTTTGATGAAAGGAGCGTCCAAAGCTACAGCTAAATCAGCTATGGTAGTATCCTCAGTCTCGCCAGAACGGTGGCTGATAATTGTTGTCCAACCTGCCTTTTGTGCCTTGCGGATAACGGTTAAGGTTTCGCTGAGCGTGCCTATTTGGTTAGGCTTGATAAGAATGGAATTAGAAGCTTTCTCCCTGATACCTCTCTCCAGACGCTCTGCGCTGGTAACATAAAGGTCATCACCCACAAGCTGAACTTCTTTGCCCAGTTTAGCCGTAAGCAGCATCCAGCCAGCCCAATCATCCTCAGCCAAACCATCTTCAATACTGATAATGGGATATCCTGACACGAGCTTGGCATAGTAGTCAATCATCTCGATAGTGGTCAGAGTAACGCCCTCTTGCGAGAGGACATAATTGCCATCCTGATAGAAATTGCTTGCTGCTGGGTCAAGGGCAATAGAGCAATCCTTGCCCGCTTTGTAGCCAGCAAAGTCAATGGCTGCCAGGATTAGCTCTACAGCCTCTTTCTGGGAAGAGACTTGAGGAGCAAAGCCACCTTCATCGCCTACATTGGTATTCAAGCCTTTATCTTTAAGTATTCTATACAGAGAATGATAAATCTCGCTTGCCATCTGCATGGCTTGGGCAAAACTGGTTGCCCCCAGGGGCACTATCATAAACTCTTGAAAATCTGTCGAGTCCCGAGCATGTTTGCCACCGTTTAGAATGTTTAACATGGGAACAGGTAATACTCTGCCTTTCGCCCCTCCAAGATAGCGATACAAAGGAATGCCCAAAAAATTGGCGCCTGCTCTGGCTACAGCGAGGGAAACTGCCAGAATAGCGTTTGCCCCCAGCCGAGATTTGTTGGCAGTGCCATCAAGCTCAATTAGAGTCTGGTCAATGGCTGCCTGCTCTAAAGCAGACATACCTTCTATCCTGGCAGCAATATCGTTATTGATATGACTTACCGCTTTTAGAACGCCTAACCCGTGATATCTCTTGCTATTCCCATCACGAAGCTCGACGGCTTCATACTTTCCTACGCTTGCCCCGGAGGGAACTGATGCTATTCCGACGGTGCCATTAAATAGTGTCACCTCTGCCTCTATCGTAGGATTGCCTCGGGAATCAAGAATCTCCCTGCCTCTAACACTTTCAATGCTTGCCATTTCTAAGTTCATTGCAATACTGATTCATCCTGTACTATTGTGAGCCCAATTTCCTCTCCCTTGATGGGAGAGGATGAAGGTGAGGGTGAAAAGGACGAAGCAATCTCAGCTCTGTACCTCCTGGCTAAAGAAATTGCCTTATCCACTGCTTCTGTAGCAGTGTGAACTTTGATTATTGAACTATCCTCCTGCCCGTTGC
>MNYE01000131.1 GCA_001873005.1 Dehalococcoidia bacterium CG2_30_46_9 | reverse complement strand
CCTTTCGGTGATATATTAGATGATTTAATTCGCAGTGTTGCATTATCTTATCTATTATGTTATACTAACTCTCGTTTTTGGTACGGTAAGGAGTTAGGAGTATGATAGAAAATGCTTTAATGAGGGAGCTTTTGGAAGCGGGTGCCCACTTTGGTCATCACACTAGCTACTGGCACCCCAAAATGAAAAAATACATTTTCACCCAACGCAATCATATCTATATTATTGATTTGGAAAAAACAGTTGCCCTGTTAGACAAAGCATGTGCTTTTGTCCGAGACTTGGTAGCTAGTGGGCAGGCCATTCTTTTCGTGGGTACAAAGAAGCAAGCTCAGCAAGTGGTGGAAGAGGAGGCTAAAAGATGTGGAATGTGCTATGTCAATCAAAGATGGTTAGGAGGGATGCTAACCAACTTTACCACTATACAAAGTCGGATTGACTACCTGGTTCATTTGGAGGATCGAAAGCAAAAGGGTGAATTCGAGCAACTACCTAAGAGGGAGAGACTGAAACTGGAAAAAGAAGTCCTACGCTTGAACTCGCAGATGGGCGGTTTCAAGGAGATGACTGCTCTCCCTGGAGCCATTTTTATCACCGATCCTATCAAGGATAAAATTGCCCTAGCTGAAGCTAAAAAAATGAATATTCCTGTGATAGCTACTGTGGATACTAATTGTAATCCTGATGATATTGACTACCCTATCCCCGCCAATGATGACGCTATCAAAGCAATCAAGCTGCTTTGTACTAAGATAGCTGATGCTGTAATCGAAGGTAAGAAGGTACAAGTTCCCACGGAAGGGGAAGCTATCGAATTAGCCCCAAGTGAAACAGGAGAGGCAGTGGAAATTTTGGGCTCTTATACCTTTGAGCCAGAAAAAGATTGAATCTGGAGTTAGTGAAATGAAGATTTCAGCTCAAACTATAAAGGAAGTAAGAGATAGAACCAGTGTTGGTATACTTGAGTGTAAAAATGCTCTGTTAGAGGCAAGTGGGGACACGGAAAAGGCAATTGAAATCCTGAGAAACCGTGGATTGGCAATTGCTGAAAAGAAGAGGGAAAATATTGTAACGGAAGGTATAGTTGAAGCTTATGTTCATCATACCAGGAAAATAGGGGCGTTGGTGGAATTGAATTGTGAGACTGACTTTGTAGCTCATACTGATGAGTTCAAAGAATTAGCCCGCCACTTGGCAATGCAAATAGCTGCCACAGCACCACGATATATTGCTGCTGAGGAGATACCGCCAGGGGTGGAGCTAGAGCCGCAAACTGCTTGCCTTCTTAGCCAGCCTTTTATCAAGGAGCCTACTAGGACTGTACAGGAAATTATTAATGAAGTAGTAGCCAAAGTAGGCGAGAATATAAAAGTCAAAAAGTTCGCCAGATTTGAGCTTGGCTGTTGAGTCTTGGATCCAGCCGGCACAAATCTTTTCACGGGAAAGACGAGGCAGCAATGATACGCCAAGTGCTTACTGAACTAAACTCAAGGATGGAGAAGGTTGTAGAGGGTTTAGGTAAAGATTTAGCTGTTATCCGCACGGGACGAGCCACTCCAGCTCTGGTGGAGAAGATTATGGTCAATTATCATGGTGCCCTCACTCCACTTCTTCAACTTGCCAGCGTATCTACACCCGAGACTAATTTAATCCTAATTCAACCATGGGACCGTACTGCATTGAAGGAAATCGAAAAGGCTATCTTCAAGGGTATTAACCTTAATCCTCAAAATGATAGCAATGTAATTCGGGTAATCATTCCCCCTCTAAGCGAGGAACGTCGTGTAGAGTTAGCTAAGTTAGTGTCTAAGAGAGTCGAGGAACGCCGGGTTATGTTGCGTAATATAAGGCGAGATGGGATTGAAGAGCTGAGGCAAATGGAGAAAAACAAGGAAATATCCCAGGACCAGCTTAAGAGCGCTAGCAAGGAAGTTGATGAACTCAGCAGTAGCTTTATAGACAAGATTAATGAGATAGGGCAAAACAAAGAAAGAGAAATAAAGGAGGTATAAATGGATTTTGAATTCAGCGAAGAACAAAAGATGTTCCGTGAGGCAGTACAGGGTTTCGTCAGTACAGAAATTGCTCCTCTAGTTAAAGAAGCTGAGAACAATGAGGAATTTCCTGTGCATTTGTTTTCCAGAATGGGTGAGTTAGGCTATCTTTGCCCTGGATATCCCACTGAAGTCGGTGGTGGAGGATTAGGTAAGATAGGCGATTGTATTCTTGTTGAAGAGATAGGTCGTCTTTCTTGTGATGGTATTGCTGCGGGCATAATGGCTCATATAGGGATTGGGACTCTTCCTATTCATTACCACGGGAGCGAGACTCAAAAACAAAAATATCTTCTGCCCGCTATCAAAGGACAGAAAATAGGTGCTTTTGGATTGACTGAGCCCAACGCTGGTTCCGATGCTGCTGCCATAGAAACCACTTATAAGAAAGAAAAACAAAAATATATTTTGAATGGTAACAAGATTTATATTAGTAACGGACCGATATGCAATTTTGTAAATGTTGCCGCTACCATGGATAAAAGCAAAGGACATCGAGGCATAAGCATGTTTATCGTGGACAATGATACTCCTGGCTTTAGCTGGGTTAAAATGCACAAATTTTGCGATCGCGCTACTAGCACAGGTCAACTCTTTTTTGACAACTGCATTGTGCCGGGGGAGAACTTGATTGGCGAAGAAGGCAAAGGATTCCGATATTTAATGGAAACTCTAGACGGAGGCAGAATCACGCATGGGGCACGAAGTTTAGGCTCTACAGAAGCAGTTTTTGATGCCACTCTCAAGTTTGCCCAGGAAAGGGTCCAGTTTGGACAGCCCGTTGCTTCTTTCCAGAGCATATCTTTCAGGTTGGCGCACTTGGCTACAGAAATAGAAGCAGCAAAATGGCTACTGTACCATACAGCTTGGCTTTATGATCAAGGTAAGCCCTGTACCAAAGAAGCCGCCATGAGCAAACTCTTTTGCAGCGAAGTGGGACAACACGCTTCCAGTGAGGCAATGCAAATTCATGGTGGAGCCGCGATTTTGGATGACTCGGTTATCCATCGCTACTACCGTGATTGCCGATTATTTACAATCACTGAAGGCACTTCAGAGATTCAGCAATTGGTTATCGCCAGGCAGCTTGGTATCCGCTAATAAATAGTGCAAATCTTCAACAGTGCTTAAGCAAAGAATTATTACTGCCGCTATAGGCGTACCTCTTATCATTCTCGTTATCTGGCTTGGTGATCCCTGGTTTAGCCTTCTTATCGCCGCTGCGGCATTAGGTGGTACCTTTGAGTTTTATCGTTTAGGTAAAGGGGAGAATGCAAGTCGCCCTCTAATTTATTTTGGCTTACTATGGTCATTGGCAATTGTTCTTAGCCCTTTAATTCCTCATTATAAAGCCGTTGACCCTTTACCTATAATAATGGCTTTTGCCACAGTGGTTTCACTCCTCTGTGTGTTGTGTTACTCACCGCGAGAAAAAGCTTTCTATAATTGGGCCTGGATAGTAGCTGGGGTCATTTATGTAGGATGGATGCTTAGCTACTGGCTTAGTTTGCGCGTTTTAGACGATCGGGGAATTTGGGTATATCTGGCTATGTTTACCACATTTGCCAACGACACAGGTGCCTTTTTTGTCGGAAGGAAATGGGGTAAACATCGCCTTGCTCCTGCTATAAGTCCTGGTAAAAGTTGGGAGGGGGCTTTGGGAGGCTTGCTAAGTGCTATTCTGGCTGCCGTTGGAATAGTGGCCATTCTTAACCCTGAAAAATGTTCAGGGTGGCAAGCAATAATCCTTGGCTGCCTTATTAGTCTTTTTGCTCAAGCTGGTGACCTGGTTGAATCGTTGCTCAAGCGTAATACAGGTGTAAAAGACTCGGGCAAGTTGCTACCAGGACATGGTGGCATTCTTGACCGCTTCGATAGTCTTATCTTTGTTGGGCCGATAGTATATTACTACGTAGTTCTTGCTTTGTAGGAGAAAGTAAACATCTCCA
>MNYE01000087.1 GCA_001873005.1 Dehalococcoidia bacterium CG2_30_46_9 | reverse complement strand
TGGGGAGAGGATACGTTTGCACCTTTATCTCACCTACCTTGATTCCTTGTTTTTTTGCTAAACCTCGTATTTCATCAGAAAGCATGTCATGATTTATGCCCATATAAGTTTTCCTGATCTGAACTGTCACTTTATCCTCCTAGTAGAGAATCATAGCACCATGGAGCTTGCTGTGCAAAATAGAATCCTTTGACCAGTAGCAATTCCATTCTAGTAGGCGACAAAGTTGCTGCTGGCGTTGGCAGGAGATTATCTAAATGATAGGATAGGATTGTGTCAATAAGGCTAATAGCCAAGAAAGGCTCTACTTTCCATGACTTTCCCTACTCCAGCCCCCAGCGGAAATGCTTGCATTGTTGGATTATCAATGTTACACCCCCAGGGTTAAACCAGTGTCTCCATCAGTGTATTTATTGCTACGCCAGGGAAGCTATCTATTCTAACTATTCTGAAGATACTTTCATCTATAATAACCTGCCTGAGCTCGTTGAAAAAGACCTTAAGAAGCTGACTCTATGTCCGCCAATTTCATTGTCCAATGTTTCTGACCCCTGCCAGGACATAGCCGAATTGAAGAGAGAGGTTAAAAGACTGATACAGCTTCTAATGGACTATGGCGTCTCTTTTTTCGTCACCACTAAAGGCGACCCGTCATTCCTTTTGGAATTGCCTGGTTTTATCAACTATAAACCGAAACTTATAGCTACTACTATTGAAGGGAATCCTGAAATACTTGAGCTACTCTCACCAAAGGCACCACCATTTGAAGCTAGAATTGCTACTGTACATAGGCTCTCCCAAGTGGGAATAAACACTGTTATTCGTCTTGATCCTATCTTCATTCATCTTTTCCAGGCTCTGTACGGCGCTTCCTGGTTTGACAAAATAGCTGAACTAGTTGATATCTTCGCTTCAATTGGAGCCAAGCATATCATCACGAGTACAGGTAGACTATCCAAAAAGCGCTCTCAACTTGCTGGCTGTAGGGGCACAAGTATATGGCAGCGATTATGCCAGGTTATCTATAATCAATCGCCACTAGCAGTAAAGAAATTTGAGCAAGAGTACGTTTATGAAGCACATTGGTCAGGGGGAGGCTATCGCCTGCGCAAGGATTTAAGACTTAGTTTTCACCATAGGGTACTTGCCCTTGTTGAAGCTAAAGGAATGACCTATGCCACCTGTCAGGAGCTTTCTGCCGAGGAAAGCGATTCGCTAGGCATTCCTCACTGTGAGGGCTTACCGCTTCCCTTTGCTCAAAAGCAAACTGATGGCAAATTTAAGCCTATTCCGGGCTGCACTGCTAATTGTCATGTTTCCTGTCGTGGACTGTCCATGCCACCCTGCGGGCATCCTGAATTAGTAACTTGTCGGCCTCTGACATTGAGCAAGCTTCGTAAGTAGTTAACTAAAAACAAAGTCAACGACTAGCCAACTCAACTATGGTAACACCATAGTCCCCTTCACCATAGTCGCCAAGGCGGAAAGATTTAACCAAAGGATGTTTAGCCAGCACTTCGTGTACAGCATGTCGCAATGTTCCCGTTCCCTTGCCATGAACAATGCGCACAAAGGGCAAGCCTGCCATGAAAGCATCGTTAAGGTAGTAGTCTAGTCGGAACAAAGCTTCATCCACAGTGAGATGTCTTATTCGCAATTCTGTATCTACTGCTTTCATACTAGCCTGATAAACTCTAGGCGAAGGATCTCTGTGGTACCTTCAGTGACCTTGACCCTATCATCAATGCGGTAGCCCACTACCCAGATGATTTGCCCGGGAGAGCAAACTATGGGAATACAACCTCGCCAGGAAAGATGGATTTTGGCATCTACCATGAAGTCCTGCAACTTCTTAGGCATACTCATACCCAAAGGCTGAAATTTATCCCCAGGCTGACGCTGACGGCAAAACAGTTCAGTTCTTGTTTGATGTAAATCAAATTCAGCAATGGTTGAAGGGCAAGGCAGGGTCGCAATGACAGGAAGAGCTCGCCTCTCGACAATATTGGCTAGCACTCGCCACCCGGGTAAAACAGATTCTCCCGGTACTTTAAGAGAAAACTCCCCTTGTAGTGGAGGGAAAGGCGAGGGGCAAGGGAAAAGGAGGCCCATTTCACCCTCACCCAGCCCTCTCCCATCAAGGGAGAGGGACTCCTTATCAAGACTTTGACTTGCCATAATGACAATCTCGCTATATTCAGTCTGGCAAACAAGACCGTGGGGCAAGGAAAATCTCTTGCCCACAGGTTTGCCCAGCAGATCTCTTGCCGCTTCAATATGATTTGCCTCAATATCTCTAATATCTCCCAAAACCCGGGTAATAGCTAACTTGATTAGCTGTCTCTGTAAAGCTACAGGTAAGATGGCAATTTTTATCCTATCCAGATAGACAACGCCATTTTGCTGCTTGGCCACTTCATTCCACAACTTAAGAGACTGTTCCTCAATAAAAATGCCATCATCCCTGGCGATCTCAGCAAGACGGAGCAGAGCTTCATTAATGTTCGGATTGTATTTTCTCAACAAAGGTAGTAGTTCAAGGCGAAGGCGATTTCGCAGAAAAGAGAGCGACACATTAGAGGAATCGCTCCGTGGACTGAGTCCACGTTCTTGACAGTAATTCTGAGTTTCCTTTCTGGCAATATCAAGAAGAGGCCTTATTATCAGCAATTCTAGTCCTGAACTTAATTCAGGATTCGCCGGAGCCTGCCCTGAGCGCTGGTAAGATTCTTCGCTACGCTCAGAATGACAGAAGCGAAGGGGCTCAGAATGACAAAAATGGCGAAATGGCATCGATGAACAAGGTTTAAGACCATGAAGCCCCGAAGTTCCTGTCCCTCTCAATATATGCATTAAAACGGTTTCTACCTGGTCATCCCGAGTGTGACCTACGGCTACTCGCCTGGCGCCTACTTTCTCAGCCACCTGAGCGAAAAAGACATAACGCAGCTCCCGAGCTGCTTCCTCAAGAGAGCACCTTTTCTTAGCTTTGTAAGCAGCTACATCCTGCCTATCAATGGTAATGGGAAGGGAAAAAGAACTGGCTAACTCAGCCACATACCGGGCATCTCCTTCGGATTCAACACCTCTCAGTCCATGGTTTAGATGTGCCACATGCAGCTTTATGCCAAGCTCATCTTGGCATTTCTGCAAGAGGCAAAGTAAGCATACGGAATCAGCTCCACCGGATACACCAACAACTAGTGTTTCCCCAGGCGGAATCAGATTATTCCGCTGAATAAAACCTGCTACCCTTGACTCAAGGTCAGTCATTGCAATTCTTTGACAATAGGGAACTTTGACAGAAGTTTTAAGGCTTGTAGGATAATGGGCTACCTTTATAACCCTAATTCTTCTCCAACGATGATAACTATTATTCTATTATCATTCTGGTACTGATGTTCAATAGTAACGACTGCGTTGCAGAATCTTGTAGGAGCGCGACAATCAACACATTTGCCTGTCTGGGCGCATGGAAGAAGTCGCTCTAGCCGTCTGGCGTTCATGGGCGCAGCATAGTTCTTAATTCGCCACATCGCTGCTTCCAGATCGGGAACAATTTTATTTATTCCCGCGACAATGATGACTTTGGAAGGGCCAAAGACCAAAGCTGCTACCCGATTACCGACGCCATCAATATTAACTAATTTGCCATCTATTGTAAGAGCATTGGTACTCATTAAAAAAACATCGGCTAGCAGGCTTTCCTTTCGCAGTTCATTAATTTCTTCTTCGGTGAGGCCCGGTTTATCGCGGTCAATTAAGTGGTAATTTCCCGTACGCAAAGCATCCTTAACCCCAATCTGGTTTAAGGACACTGACCCTCCAAAGCCCACCTTACTCCCCATAGGAATCAGGCTGAGTATTTTCTCCCTAGCTTCCTCCTTCGTTTTGACATAAAAGGCTGGTATATTATTCTTTTCTAGGGAGTCGATTACCTTATGGGCCAGTGTTTCCTTATGCCACTCCTTGATTTCGGTTATCTTATCCATTTTTGGCATATCAACCTCCTTCTGATAAAGTTTTTCCTTCTCTTGATTGTAACACTTCTAGAAAG